>CAZOLU010000261.1:0-6008 GCA_964580485.1 uncultured Saprospiraceae bacterium
AGATTTTTGATCTAATAAGCATGGCTATTATGCTAATTTTAGGTATAAAGATCTAGACTCGAAGACCAAGAAACCTTATCTTCTACGGTATAGAGGCTCTTAATCTTCGAGTCTAGCTTCTAGCTAAAGCTCATAAATCGCCCCATATTTGGCACGAGCATAATTCATAAAATACTCGACATTTAGCCCTTCTCCAGTGATTTGTTTACAAAGCTCTTCAGAAGTATAGCGCCGCCCATGCCGATAGATTTTTTCTTGCAACCAAGCCAATAAAGACTGCATCCGACCATTTTTGATCTCCAGCATCAGGTTAGGAATTTCTTCCATCGCTTTTTGAAAAAACTGTGCCGCATAGAAACTCCCCAGAGAGTAGGTCGGGAAATAGCCAATTAGAGCATGCGACCAATGCACATCTTGCAATACCCCCATTTTGTCATTAGGAACATCAACCCCTAAATATTCCTTATACAACCTATTCCATTCCTCATTTAGGTTTTCTGTGTCAAGGCTACCCTCCATCAATGCTTTTTCCAACTCATAGCGAATGAGAATATGGAGGTGATAATGGAGTTCATCAGCTTCTATACGAATCAGATTGGGTTGAACTTGGTTGATGGCCTGATAAAACTGATAGGGGCTTATCCCCGCCAATTGAGAAGGAAAATAAGCATGAAGCCGATCAAAATTAGCTTCCCAATAGGCTAGACTCATCCCTACATTATTTTCCCAAAGGCGAGATTGTGATTCATGAATACCTAAAGAAGTAGCATCACCCAAAGGTAGCCCATAGTGCTCCACCGGAAGTCCCTGTTCATAAAGGGCATGCCCTCCCTCATGAATACAGCTACCAATCATAGTCATCAGGTCTTTTTCATCAATGCGAGTGGTGACCCGTACGTCCTCTGGAGAAAAGTTGGTGGTAAAAGGGTGCTCGGAGATATCCTGTCGTCCTGCTTCAAAATCATAGCCCATTTGTTTGAGGCAGTCGATTCCAAAATCCCATTGTTGATCCTTATTATAATGATGCTCTAAAAACAAGCTAACTTTGGCTTTACCATTTTCCCGAATTTCCTGCGTAAAAGCAACCAACTTTTCCCGTACTTCCTTAAATAGCGGATCTAATTTTGCTATGGTAGCCCCTTTTTCAAAAGTATCCATAAGGTTGTCGTAAGGATGTGCCGCTTCGCCGCGCAATGCAGATTCCTCCCTTTTATTTTCAACCACCTCCTGCAAGGCCGATTGAAAAAGTCGGTAGTCCTTGGCTTCACGAGCTTTGAGCCAGGCCTGTCCTGCTGCAGAACGAATCATCGACTGCTTTTTTACAAACTCGATGGGCAACTTCGTTGCTTTTTGGTAATCTTCTAAAGACAGACTCACATTAAGTTGGGCTTCTGTGTCGAGTTGATCTTTTTGATCCATGAGTTTTTCGAGCAGCGCACCTGTGCTTTCTGCTGTAAATAGCTCATGTGCCATACCTTGTAGGGTTGCTAGTTGTTGTGCTCTAAATCGACTACCTTTGGGAGGCATATAGGTCTCCATATCCCATTGTAAAACGGCTGAGGCAGAATGTAGGTCTTTAATCTTACGGATAAGGCTTTGATAAGCCTGATAATCTTTGTTCATATTGTTTGCTTAATTATTTTTTATTGGAAACTTGAGGCGGAACTTACAAAATTTGTGTGAATGAAGCAATTGTTGAGACTTTAGACTTTTAGACGCTAGATTGTGAGATAGGATTATGGATGGTCTCCTAGTCTAAAGTCTCCTCTACCTATACACCATACTCACATAAAATCCCTTCATAAATTCATGCGGATCTAGCTGGCTTTGAAAAACAGGGCCTTGATAATTGCCTTCCAAGAGCATTCGAGCCACTTCGCAAAGTGGAGCTGCGGTAGTCGTTTGAATGGCTCGCAGTTGGTGCTTTCCGATCTTTTGAGGGCGGATGTGGTACATAGCTTCCATTGCACGCAAATGACCTTTATGGTCTTTACCTATAACATTAGCGTGGATGACGACCAAGTCATTTTCCACGTGCGGAACTTTTGCCTCCATATCTTCTTGCAGTGCTTGAATGCGTTGGTCTTGAGCTTTGTTTGCATGATGCTTGAGGATGCCTTTGGCCCAGTCGTAATGTCCTGGGAATCGGATGGTTTTATAATCTAAATTTTTAATTTGAGCTGCAAAGGCGTCGGGCAAGTCGGCTGCTCCGCCAGAGGTGAGATCTACCTCATAGGTACTACCATCAATAATAATCGTTTCTTGCTCGGAAAGTGCGGGAATCTTCACTTTTTTAAAGTTTCGCAGGGCAATGGCATCTTTGACATATTCGGTGGCTACCCCCACGGGACTCCAAGTAAACCCGTAAAAATGCGGCGCAGCCGCATTTTGAGTCAATGCGCCCACCTTCATGCCCATGTAGTCTAGTTGCTCAGTGTTGTATTTCGCTTTGAAATCTTTGTAAAGGGCATGAGCCAGGATATTGATAAAGCCAGGAGCTAGGCCCGTTTGCAAGACAAAGCCTGTTGAGGCATCTTTGGCAATTTCCATCACTTCATTAGTTTCCTTCACATATTCCGTAAGGTTGGCATAGTGCAGTCCATATTTTTTGGCAAGGCGAGCGATGCGGGGAGCTTGGCTACCAGGCAGGCAATCGAGTACGATATCGGCTTGCTCGAATACCTGCTGCATGGCTTCATTTTCGCCTTCAAAGGGCATGTCGAAAGCTGCGACCTTCGCATCTGAGTGGCTGAGCCCCTCTAGCACCCATGCTTTAGCTTCTTGAGCCGTTTCGATATAGGCATCTCCTAAAAATAGTTGAGGTTTTACTGGACTGGTTTCGGCTAGAATGAGGGCCGCTGCGCGGCCAATGCCGCCTGCGCCTACAATGGCAATACGGTGTTGTTGTTTCATAATCAATATGCTTTGATTGGTTTTCTAATTTATTGCTTGGCATAGCGCTGCGTAATGGTAGGCTAGGAACTAGCCTAGCCCACAGGGCCAAGCCGAATGGCGCGCCATGTAGCATAGCGTAAGCGATCCCCTTGGGGGAGCTGCCCCTAAAAATTAAATTTAAGAAGAACATAGGACTCTAAAGATTTTTAAAAATAATTTTCACAAAAATACTTGAATTTTAAACTTAATGTATGCACTTTCGTTGTATCAACATCAAATAATTGATACTACTATTTTTCACTTTAAAAAATTGTAATAATATGTCTTACGCTCAGAAAGCTAATGAACTTTACGAAATGATCAATACTGGAAAGCTGATGGATGCTTTTGAAAAATTTTATGCTGAGGATGTGGTGATGCAGGAATTGGGGGAAGATCCAAGAGTAGGGAAGCAAGTGAATCGGGAATATGAGGAGCAATTTTTGGCTTTGGTAAAGGAAGTGCATGGGGGTGGAGTAGATCATATTCTATCGGATGAAGATCAAGGTGTGGTGATGATTGAAAACTGGATGGATGTAACTTTTCAGGATGGTAATCGGGTGAAATTAGAGCAGGTTTGTGTACAAAAGTGGGAAGGTGATCAGATTAAGTATGAGAAGTTTTACCACAAGTAGACTTACTATAATCTTTGTGTTTGGAATGTTTCGACGTCTTGATTTTGGATCAAGGCGTTTTTTTATGCGGGGAGTTAGTGGTCAAGTTTTTTACGGTACTGTAGATGGCGACGCTATGTTTAGATGCTTCTGTTTTGATTTGCTGTGCTATTTTGCGAGCCAAGAGTTGTTGGTAGCAGTATTGTATGCCGAAAGCTAGGAGGTTGACTGGAAAGTAGCAATTGATGATAATAAGTGCAGGGATTGCACCATCCTCCGCAGTATAGCCCCAGTTGTGGGCTATTCTAAATCCGAGTAGAAATGCACCTAGAATACTAATATAGCTACTTAGTCTATTCCAGCGAGGAGTCAGAGACTTGAGGTATTGTGAACTTATCTGTGAGCTTGGAATATAGTATTTTAGATATTGCTCAAATTTTGTTTTTAGTGGAAATAGTTGGGCTTTAAAACTGCTGTAGGCTTCTGCTTCTAGTGTTGTACTAATGCTGCGGTAACAATCTAAGAAAGTTGATGCCATCTGAAAAATAGAGGTTGATTGCTCAAACTTAGTGCTTTGGAGTTCAAGGCTAAGGGTCTTGAGTTGCTCTATTTTGGGAGAAATACTTTGCATAGGGTATTTTAGATCGAGTTCATTCTTCTTTTCTCAGAAATTAGAGCAGCCTACAAGCTAAAGATTTGTTTAGCTTGTAGGCTAAGTACACTGTCTGGAAAGTAATTTTATGCATCTTTTTTGGAGAGCGCTGAAAGTGCGACATCCAAGCTTTGAGGCGGTAAATCCCCTCGCACAGCATTATGTAATAACTTTGCGGACGCTGTACTAAGCTTATGGCACTACTTTACATAGATAATCAATTTTTTCCCCTCATAAATGGTGTTGCGGTACATATTGTTCCAGCTTTTGATTTGATTGACCGTAACATTGTATTTGCGGCCAATAGAGTAGAGAGATTCTCCTTTTTTGATAGTATGGACATATTTTTTTCGTCCTGCGGTACTTGCCGGAGGAGTGGTGCTCACTTTTTGAGTGTTGGTTTTATTGCTTGCTGTTTTTGGTGCGGTGGCTACTGCTGCTGGTTGTGCTTTGGGTTTGCGTAGGTTATCCATTTTAAAAGCAAACTCATTAGCAGTAGGGTTTTTCTCTAGCCAATCGAGCGTATTAGAGATCGCATCAAAAAATAGATCCCCTTTGAGGCGGTATCCACGCACGGTGAGGTGGATCATGTCGGGTTGTGCGAGTCCTTTGCGGGTCCAGTTGAGCATTGTGCCTTGTCCTCCTGAAATCCAGTACCAGTCGTAGAGGGCACATTTTTTTTCATGAGCGATACGATGGATCATATCTGAAAAGGCTTGGCTAGATTTGCAGTTGCGTTTTTTCCAGTAGAGGTCGGAGGTAGAGGTAAGGATGATGGTGATGTCGGGAGCGACTTTTCGCATTTTATCAATAATGGTTTTAATCTCTGACTCTAGTTCTGGGCGGATTTTATCGTAATAGAGAAAGTCGTTGGTACCAAAGTCGATTATGGCAACGTCAGGTTGGAGGTGGGGGAGTTGTTCCCAGAGCAAGACTTGATGGAGGAGGGAGTTGTAGCGAGCTGCACCAACTCCGGCATTGTGTACGACTACACCTTTATCTTCTGGATTTTCCAAGCTCATGCCATAAAACTCAAATTCGGATTCGTAGGGTTCTGTTTTGACGATATGCAGGGTAAGTTTCCGATTTGTGATCGCGGGGATATTGACCGTAACATAAGGTTTGCGATCTGAGGCATCTACCTTGACGGGGATTCGTTGTCCATTAGCTTCTATGGAAATATCAAAGCTGCGGATATCTTTTTTACAGAAGATTTTGAGTTGAGTATACTCTTTGGGCACATCTTGTTTAAACTCAAAGATGAGGCTAGCGGGGGCACTCTCGGTGCGGCAGCTCATTCCACGAATGCCCATGGGTAACTTGGGGCGTAGGGTAATGCTGCGCTCGGCTTTCCAGTTGCCGGTGTGTTTGGTGCTGTATTCTACGGAGGAGTAGGTTTTAGCGGTGGAGGTGGGGAACATGAGTCCTCGCCCTCCTTTACCGTGTACGGCTTGCATCCGCTTGCGGATTTGGCCAGGCAGTACATCATGTTGGCAATGGGAGTCACCGAAATGAATAATCGTTAGTTTTTCACGATCGGTTTTCTGCCATTTGTTGTAAAAGTTCATTAAGGCAGTACGATCATAAAACTGGAGCATATTCAGCTCTGGGTGCATCCAGCTGTATTCCGATAGGTCTACAGAAGGCGCAGGAGCTTTATATTCTTCAGGGTCAGGTTGAGCCCACAAAGTGTTAAAACTAAGGATGATGGCTAAACTAAACATACAGCAGCGTAACATAGCAGCAATATTTTTTGGCACATACTCAACTCATGATATTTGGTTGAATATGTAAATTTAAAAATCAAT
>CAZOLU010000262.1:0-2827 GCA_964580485.1 uncultured Saprospiraceae bacterium
AGTAGCCATACCGATAACAGCTTCACCACCAAAAACACCTACCAAACGACCTTTGCCACGACGGAATTCCATTCCACCACCCAATTGGAAGTTAAAGTTATTTTCGATACGCTGATCTTCTACTTCGATTGGTTGTCCAGCTACAGGCTGATTAATACCATCTTGAGCTACACGATTCACACGCTGAATAGTGTTTTGAGTAATGGATACACGAGCACGAATCGCTTGAGTTTCAGAAAGGAAGTACTTTCCATAAACTTGAGCACTCACATCAGGGAAACTAAAAAGTCCACCAGCTGCGGTGTTCGTACTAGTACCATTCATAAAGTCGCCTAAGTATTGAAGCATTGGGCTAGCATCGATCCCAATTGCGAATTGACCTGCCTCAGGCATTACAGGTACGCCGTTTTTGTTGACTATTTGTTCTACCTGTGCATTTACAGTAGCACCGAAACACACAAGAGACAAAAATAAAATCGTCAGTTTTTTCATAAAAAATTTTGGTTTTTAGAATAAACAACTTGCATTACATATATGATAAAGCTGATTTAGCCTTTACTTTGCGCAAACCAACCTCATATTGATCGCAGATGAATATTGAGGTGATGAAATGCTTTTTCCTAGAAAAATTACACTTCATGTTGTATTGCTACCACAAAGGTAGTAGAAAAAACTTCATAAAAGCAAGTCCATTTGTATTTTTTAGACTATGAAATATGTTAATTTTTATTTTTTTGATTCTTTTGCAAAAAGAGAGCATTTTATTTGAAAATAAACTAATCAAAAGCGTTTTTTCTGCAAAATAAATCAAAGCATATTCTAAAAAGTTGATAGATCTCATTAAAAAAAATGAGATCTATTCAATCTTAACCTAAAAATTTGGAGCTTATTAGCTTCCAAAAGCTAGCATAGCCTGCGCTACTTTTTCAAAGCCCGCTACGTTGGCACCAAATGCATAGTTGCCATCTTTTCCATAAGCTGCTGCTGCATGCATACATTGGTGGTGAATATCTTCCATAATTTTAAACAAACGCTTATCCACCTCCTCTTTAGTCCAAAAAATGCCCATATAATTTTGCGTCATTTCTAAGCCCGAAACTGCTACGCCCCCCGCATTTGCAGCTTTTCCAGGGGCATAGAGTATATCAGCATCCTGCACTCGTTCAATAGCTTCGATCGTTAGAGGCATGTTGGCGCCTTCTGCAATTAGCTGAACACCATTGGCGATGAGATGATCTGCATCTTTTCCATTCAACTCATTCTGTGTAGCGCAGGGGAAAGCACAATCTGCTTTTAGTTGCCAAAGTGGGTTGTAGTCTAAATTATGATCTACTGTGGTGTATACTGCATTAGGATAAGCCTCAGCATATTCCTTAATCCGACCACGTTTCACATTTTTGAGTGTTTTAATATATTCTAATTTATCAGAATCAATCCCCTCCTCATCATAAATAAAGCCTGAAGAATCTGAGCAAGCAACCACCTTTGCCCCCAATTCCAGTAGTTTTTCAATAGCATATTGCGCCACATTTCCAGAACCAGAAACAATACAAAGCTGGTCTTGAAAATTGTGCCCTTTGGCTTTCAGCATATTGGCTGCGAAATAAACCGTGCCATAGCCTGTCGCTTCTGTACGAATTAGGCTACCGCCCCATCCAACGCCTTTACCCGTCAGTACACCTTCACTTTGGTTTTTAATTTTCTTGTACATTCCATACATGTACCCAATTTCTCGAGCACCCACCCCAATATCTCCAGCAGGCACATCTACCCGATGCCCTACATGACGAGATAGTTCTAGCATAAAGGCTTGACAAAAACGCATCACCTCTGCATCTGATTTTCCTTTAGGATCAAAATCACTTCCACCTTTTCCTGCTCCCATCGGTAAAGTAGTCAAGGCATTTTTAAAGATTTGTTCTGTTGCCAAAAATTTTAAAATGCTTTCATTGACGGTGGGATGAAAGCGCAAACCTCCTTTATAAGGACCTAAGGCAGAGTTCATTTGTACCCGAAAGCCTCGGTTGACCTGAATTTCCCCCTGATCGTCCATCCAAGTTACTCGAAAGGAGATGAGTCGTTCGGGCTCAAAAAGACGCTCGATGATTTTAGCCTTGCGATAAGCCTTATTTTTGTCCAGTACTATATGGATGGCATCATAAATCTCATGTACTGCTTGCAAAAACTCGGGTTGATGACTGTAGGTTTCCTCTAATTGGGCAAGTTCTGAGTGATTTGTTCTCATTATAAAATATAATATTTTAGATTATGATAATAATTGCTCAATTGCCACATCAATGTCTTGTACAGGAAGCTGGCAACTATAATTTTGACAAATAAATACACGGGTTTGTTCATCTGATTCCCGACCAGTGAGTAAAGGTAGTTGTGTTTGAGCATTAGCTGCTGCACAAAAAATGCTGTCGGGTAGATAGTGTTTTTGTATAGCTTGGGCATAGTGTTGATAGTCTGGCCCTACAATAGCAATTTCCTGAATGCTATGCAACTGATTGAACAAGGCATTTGCCCAGCGTCCAAAAGACTGGGGGTACTTCATCAAAGCTGTCTTCATCGCCTTCATCGCAGAACTAGCCTGTTCTCTAAAGTCATTACGATCCAATAAAACTCCCAACTTCATAAGGTTCTGCAGCATAGTAGCATTCCCAGAAGGCACTGCACTATCATACATATCCTTTTTACGCATAATGACATCCTTTTGCTGAGCGGAGGTGTAGTAAAATAAATGCTCAATAGGGTCGAGGAATTCCTCTAGAAGATAATCGGCAAGAGCTTCCCCAGCACGAACTGTGACGGGCAGCTTATACGG
>CAZOLU010000262.1:2837-6005 GCA_964580485.1 uncultured Saprospiraceae bacterium
TGACCAGGCTTCTGGCCGCATACGTCGCGTTCCGCAGCATATTTAGCAGTGCCATCTTTATAAGTATGTTGTAATGCTATGGTTGCTGTTGCAAACTTTTCCAACATAAAGCTCATGTTTCGCTCGGCAATCTCTAAATAATGGGGCTCTCCTAATGCCTGATAAGCTTTAACATAGGCCGTACACATCATCGCATTCCAAGCTAAAATAGACTTATCATCTAGTCCTGGACGTATACGCTGATTGCGAAATGCTAATAAGGTCTGATGCATATTTTGGAGTAATTGGGAAAATTTATCTATCTCCAACTGATGTTGCTGGCAGTAGCCCTCTAGACTTTGTCGGCGATTTAGAATATTATGCCCTTCCCAATTTCCTTCTTCGCTAACATCATAAAAAGTATAGTAATGCGCTCGATCTTCTGTACTAAAGTCCTTTAGCACTTGCTCTAGCTCTGCCTTCGACCAAACATAAAATTTGCCTTCTACTCCCTCTGAATCCGCATCTAAAGCAGAGTAGAAGCCCCCCTCTGCATTAAACATTTCGGCTTCTACCCAAGCGGTAGTTTCTTGAATCGTTTGTTTGTAAAGAGGCTTTTTGGTTAGTTTGTAAGTATCTGCTAACAAACCAATTAAGAGTGCATTATCATAAAGCATTTTCTCGAAATGTGGTACCAACCAAGCTCGATCTACGGCATATCTAGCAAATCCTCCCCTGATTTGATCATAGATTCCACCATAAATCATAGCATCCAGAGAAAGTTGTAGTTGTTTCATAGGCTCCATTTCTTGGCTATGCTGGAAATAGCGCAGACAATAGCGCAGTGCCATGGTAGAAGGGAATTTTGGCGCATGCCCAAAGCCACCCTCAACACGGTCAAAACCTTCCCGTAGTGCGTAGTAGGTGTCTTGGAGATCTGTATCTTTCCAGAAAGTATCCCCCTCACTCAAATCTTCGAGGGTATTGATGAATTGCCCTTCGGTCTTACTGAGATAATTCATCAATTTATCGGCTTGTGAGTGTACTTCTTGAGGTCGCTCCTGGTAGGCCTTACTGATATTGTGTAGCACCTGCCTCCAAGCTGGTCGTCCCTGGATAGGTTTGGGGGGAAAATAAGTTCCTCCGAAAAAAGGTCGGCCATCAGGAAGTAAAAAGCAATTGAGCGGCCAGCCTCCATGACCTCCAGTGACCAGTTGTACCGCTTCCATATAAATACTATCGAGATCGGGGCGTTCTTCTCGATCTACCTTGATGTTGATAAAATGCTGATTCATAAAATGGGCAATCTCCTCATTTTCAAAGGATTCTCGCTCCATAACATGACACCAATGGCAGGTAGAGTAGCCAATGCTTACTAAGATCGGCTTATTTTCCTCTTTGGCTTTTGTGAAGGCTTCATCCCCCCAAGGGTACCAATCTACGGGGTTGTGGGCATGTTGTAGGAGATATGGACTAGTTTCATCTTTTAGGCGATTAGTAAATTTCATGCTGTTGTTTTTTAATGTTGAATCCACTAATGTTGCAAAACTAAGTAAAAGATTATCGAAGCTCTGTGATTCTGTTATCATTTATATCATAATCTTGTCAAAAGACATAAAAAACCCGAAGCTGGGCTTCGGGTACTGAGGTTTTTATTTTTTCAGAATTACATACGCTGCAAGAGGAGCTTACCAATCTGAGGATCTGCCATAATGGGTTTGAGATGGCTATTGCTAGAGGATACCAAATCTTGAGCCATTGAAAGGCGAATATCGTTGGGGATAAAGTCGATTTTGATAAACTCCTTGATATTGTTTAACTGCTCTTTGTTGGGTTTGATATTGTTGATGGTCAAATAGTTGACCAAACGAGTACAGAGGGTTGCCAAAATATCTACCCGTAGCGTACCTTTCATAACAATACCTTTGAGATGTTCTAAGACATTGGTTTTAAAGTTTTTGGCATTGAGAATTTCTTCTGGAGTAATCAATTTTGAGAGGTTGTTGTTGACAAAAGACATAAAGGATGCTACCGTATTGGTATCCAAGCAAGAGTCTGCCAACAGCTGCACCAACCCCAACTCTTTATCCAGCTCTTTAATTCCAACAATAGATTCAAAAAACTGCACCAAGGTACGAGGCGTAGTGCGCTCGCCGGTAACCATTTCAGGATAGGTCAGTACAAAGTTGATGCCTCGTGGGTCTACATCGTTTTGTTCTGCCCAACGCGCCCACTCTTTCACATCAAACTCCATGGTAATATGCATCATACGGGTAAGCATGGCATCGTCCATTGGTGTAACAGAGTAATCTCCCCCATCTGGGTTAGCCGTCAAGATAATTTGCCAGCGTCTGGGTAGTTTCCAACTTACCAACTCGTAGTTCTGCAAAAGCTGCATAATCCCTCGCAAAATTCGATCATCCGCGCGATTGACATCATCAATTAGGAGAATCCCAGGACCTTCCTCTGTGGGGACCCAATCAGGAGCAGAGAAAACTGTTTTGCCCTCATCGGTAATCCGTGGCATCCCTACCAAATCCCCCATCTCTTCAAACTGAGCTGGGGCAATATATGCAAATTTATAGCCAATTTCCTGAGCTACTGTTTCTACCAATTGTGTTTTTCCAATTCCATGTTTTCCCCAAATACAAATAGGCGACTTCTTTCGATCAGCATCCTCTGATCGCTCATTGGTTTTGATGATATGCTCTAAAAACGCACGAACCTCTGTTGCAGTGGTTTTCGTTCCATAAAAGAGGTAATTGTGTTTTTCTTTGTTATTATTATTCGCCATAGCTGATCTAAAATTAAGGCCTAACGGCTTTTGGTTGTTGATAAAATGATGTATAGTTTTGGACTAAGCATCAGAACTCCTTCTTAGTTTAACTCCAACAAGCTGTAAATGTTTAGAAGCTCTGTTTTGCTGCTAATTTAGGATTTTTTCCATGGAAATGCCAGTCTATTTTTCATTATAGCTAAACCCCTTGGCCTCAAGAGTTGTAGAAACCTAATTAGCAGAGACTTAAAATAAAATTTCATTAGAAATAAATATTGGTATGAGGTAGTAAATTACTAATGCGATGCCGCTCACGAGTAGAAATTTTATTTCGCTCAAGATATAAAAATTTCAATTTTTTCAGGCGGTTGATCTCGCTAGGTAGATACTTGATTTGGTTGTGGGCAAGATCT
>CAZOLU010000263.1:0-5995 GCA_964580485.1 uncultured Saprospiraceae bacterium
GGGTCCTACATCATTACAACTATAAGAAATAGTAGTAGCTCCGCCCTGTACTGAAAAGGTTAGAGGAGGTAAACCAGTGGATCCATTGTCTATATCCTGCGCATTGAGAGTAGCTAGCCCTGCTGCCGAAAGGACTACCGTAACATTCTGACAGTTAGCGGTGGGCTGTTGTGCATAAAGCTGGCAACTTAGCAATAGTGCTAGTGCGAGAAGGTACTGGGATAAATTTGGTTTTAGCATCATTCATATAGTTTTGAATACTGGGATTTAGTTAAATTTCACGACTTTTTGGATCTGCTGTTTAGTTCCATGTTGAATCTGGAGCAAGTACATGCCTTGAGGCCAATCTGAACTAGGCAAGCTGATTTGAGTCTGAGCATCATGGATTATTTTTTCAAAAAGTACAGATCCTTCTATTGACATCAATCGGATTTGTATAGGATCAGTAGTATTTGGGTTAATCATACTAATCATCAACTCATTCGCAAAAGGATTAGGGTAGACCTTCGCCAAAGTAGCTTTCTCTGTTTCAAGTGCATCAACAGCCACCACAAAGCCATTGTCTTGACAAAGAGCTCTATTCTCCATATTCATGAGAATTTGACGAGCCTTGGCATAGTTGAGTCGGCCTCTAGAGCTGATGCTATCTGCATCTGTAGATTGCAAGGTGTCCACCCCTTCTAACAAAGCTTGCTTGACCGCCCCGTAGGTAGCTTCAGGGAACTCGTGAAAGAGTAGTGCTGCTGCACGAGCAACCAAAGGCGCAGAGAAAGAAGTGCCAGATTGTGTTATCAAATTGCTAGTATCTCCATC
Source organism: uncultured Saprospiraceae bacterium (assembly GCA_964580485.1). Taxonomy (GTDB): domain Bacteria; phylum Bacteroidota; class Bacteroidia; order Chitinophagales; family Saprospiraceae; genus Saprospira. The sequence continues at coordinate 814 of CAZOLU010000263.1, forward strand.
GGCCGTGTATGTACTCACCGTACCATCTGCTAAAAGATCAATATGCTGGACTCCGTAGTTGGAGTAAGAGGCCAACTGATCTGGGTTGTTCTCATCAAAAGCACCTACCGCAATGACATTGTCATTAAATGAACCTAGAGGGTCATTGCCAGCAAAAGGAGAATTGGAGGGCCAATGCTTGGCAACACTAGTATTTAAAGTTCCATTTCCAGCCGAAGCGACCACTAGAATACCACATTGATCTCCAGAATATTTGATGGCGTTCTCTAAAGCTATGCAAGGCTCCCCATAATATCCCCAACTCGTGTTAATTACCCGAACTCTTGCAGTATCACCAGTAGATAAGACATCATAATAATCGGATGCGTGATAGATAGCACAAGTAGCTTGAAAGACACTTCCTTTACCAGAAGCATCGGTGTATTTATATGGGATAAAAGCGATGTCGTCATCATCTCCATAATTCGCCAATTCATTGGCGGGGGTTAGTCCTGCAGCTACGGTTGTAACCGCAGTGCCATGCCCATGATCGTCATCGGTATTGTTGTTGCGCCCGAGATAGTTCCAGCCCCAACCATTATCTATCTCACAATCATTATCATCATCGACCCCATCATTGTTTGCATCATCTAAGTTGATCCAAATTCGTTTTTTCAGTTTGGGATTATCCAGATCTGTTCCAGAGTCAACAATTGCCATTAAAACAGGAGTTTGGTTGATACTACCTTGGGTAAAGCTTGGTGAACTAGCCACTACTGGGCTAGATCCCCCCAATAAGGTATAGTTGGGATCTGCAGAAAGTAGTTCTGCTTTATTATTTACATTGGATGAAGCTGATCTTGTTCCTCTACCAAAAGCTTCTACTTCTGCCTGCTGTGTGGTATCAGACAATGCCCATAGTTCCACTGTTCCGCAAATACAGGAGTCAATCAGAGTTACGCCCAATTCTTCCCGGATCTGCATTTTGGTATTATCAGAGGTGGTATCTTGAAATTGGACAACGATCTGTTGACAGTTGATAGGTGCCCCTAGTGAATCAAAACACTGCCCAATGACTAACTTCTTGGGTCGAGTATCAATAGTGAGTAGGGGGAACGAATCATGCTCTACCTGCGCATAATAGAACCAATCTCCATGTATAACCGTATCCAAGTTCGTCATTCTAATAAAATGAGGATCATCAATTCCCAAACCTCTAGTCAGGTTGGTGGCTGTAGTATTAGAAGGGAAGGCATTATTATTATAATTTTGAAAAACATCCGTAGCTTTCACCCCCCCCATATTCTCAATATTGTTAGTAGCATCAACTCTATACCACTTAACTGTATTCACGATTTGTGGATTAAAGCCCACATATGTCTGAAAAAACACAGAGTCTCCTGCAGGACGGCGGCGCACCCCACCTACCCCTGCACTGTCCTGAGGCCAGTAAGTAAAGACATTGAAGGTATCTACTAAAGTACCTTGCCCTACACCACTCACCCAATATTCAGGAATGTACTGTGCCACCGTAGCTCCTGAAGCAGAATCTACAGCAGTAGTATCATTGTACATATTCATCGTATTCACCGCAAAAAAGAGGTCATCAAAATGCAGACGATTACCTTCTAGATGTAGTTCCTTGAAGTTAGGGTAGGAAATCCCTCCCTGAAATGAAACTACTTCTTCAAAATCGCAGTTGGCAAAGGCTAATTTTTCTATGGGAGGATTATCTCCTAGCAGGTTATCCAGATCAATCACCCCTCTGAGAGCTTCATTGTTGCTAAGATCTAGTTCTTTAATGTTTTCATATCTAGAATCGTTAAAAGCTGCTTTTTCTCCATAAAAATTATTGTCATTCAAATACAGCTTTTCAATAATTATCAGATTATTCAAGAGATCATCACTCATTTTCATTTGAATCTCATTGTGAGATAGATCTAGATATGTTAAATTACCTGCTGTAATAAAAGGAACGACCGAATCTAAAACATTATAAGATAAATCTAGGTGTTCTACGGTTACCACACCTCCAAAATATTCCAGATTCAAATAGCCATCAAAATTATTGGCTCGCATTTGCACCTCCAAAGGCTCTGCCGATGCTAAATAACTGTTGGGTGGTAAGAAGGCATAGGTATTTCCACCAGTAGTATCCATCGCATTATTCGCTTCTAATAGTGTGAGATCTATCGCCTGATCTAGCACCTTCACCAGATCATTGGCATCTGCCAAAAGGTTATTGTTGACTTTAAAAACGGATAGACCTATGGTTGAAGTCGGTAATACCAGTTCATTAAAGGCATTATCAGAGGCATCGAGTTCTTCTATAAGGTCTAGCCCAGTGTTACTAGAAATATCGAGTTTTCCTCCAAGTTCATTTTCAGCAATATCCAATACTCTAAGATTATTTCCAACTGAAAAAGGAGGAAGGGTATCTACTCCAGGAGTAGTATTAAACGCATTTCTAAGATAAAGCTCTTCCAAAGTTTGAATATTATTCCCTAAATTCAGAGGGTTGACATTGACCATCAGTTGATTATTACTCAGATCTACCAGTCGTAGACGACTAAGCGTAGGTGAAAAAAAGGAGGGTAAAAAACTACCCGTCAAGCCACAGTTATTCATACGGCATTCTTCCAAGGAGTCCATACTAACAATCGTAGCTAATGCGGGCCAAGGAGCAGTGATCGGCAAACCACTCAGATCAATAGAGCGCACCTTACGTACAATGCCAGCCCCAGCAGAGTCGATTAAGCTCAGCCCTACCCAATCCTCAATAGGATTAACTCCTGGATTCCATACGGTACTGTTGGTCACGCCAGCAGAGTTGGTACTATTCCAAGAGGATGGAATTGGTGCGTTAGAAGTATCCAACCCTGCTAGCTGTTGCCCCAGCACTATCAACTCTAGGGAATCTTGAATAGAAACGGGTTGTGCCTTCATAATTTTGGGCATAATCAATAACATGAAACAACACAAAGCAAGGTATATCGTTTTTGGGGCCATAGAACGCTTGACATTTTGAAACATAAGACTATATATTTGGGGAAAGGTTTAATACATACACTTGATAAAGGCTAAATTTCAGCAGTTCATTTGGTTTGCATCATAATATAATGGTTTTAGTTAAGCTTTACCACTTTTTTTACAACATGCTCAGATTGATTAAAAATATGCATTAGATAGATCCCATTGGCTAAATCTTGAGTATGAATACTGTGTTGTATATTTTGTTGAGGATACTCAATGATTTCATCTTTCAATACACGACCATCTATGGTCATCAACTGTAGGTGTAGGGATTCCCCTGTTTGTTTAAGATTGCTAATATCCAGCTCTAATTGATCCTTGAATGGATTGGGATAAAGTCTGAGGGTGAAATGTTCAGAAACATGCGGTTTTAATCCTACAACAATATTACTAGAGCATTCCTCCACATTCAAAATATTATGCATCACATTCATGGCCTTTTGAAAATTCAGGGTACCTCCAGAAGCGATCAGGGTACTATCCGAAGAAGCAATCGGATCAACACCTCGCATCAAGGCCTCTTTCACTGCATAGAAGCTTGCATTGGGGTACGCATGGAAGAGTAATCCGGCAGCTCTAGAAACTTGGGCAGTAGCAAAAGAAGTACCCTCTACGGCTACGGTTGCAGCGCCAGAAGAGGCATTAGCTGCCGTCGTTGTATCATCACCTCTTGCTGCAAGATCCACCTCATTCATCCCAAAGTTGGAATAATCTGCTAAAGCAGTTCCAGAAGGATTAGTTGCCGCAATTGAAAGAATATGATCCATATTGAAATCAGAGGGGTAATGGCTAGCCGTATCGTTATCAATAGCATCATTCCCAGCAGAAGTAACCACTAAAATACCACAATCCTCTCCAGCATAAGTTAGGGCTGACTCTAAGCTGGGTGAGGCCGGTCCATAATAGCCCCAACTAGCATTGATGACCCGCACACCCAAGCTGTCGCTGCCACTAGCATCGCTATAATTTGCTGCATGGTAAATAGCACAGGCTGCATGAAACAAAGAGCCATTGGCTTGTTGATCTGTAAACTTGAGGGGGATAATGGCAAGGCTATCGTAGTTGGAGCTATTCGGCGCAATATTCTGACTACTCAATCCACCCACAATACCAGCTACTGCTGTTCCATGTCCATGATCATCATAAGGAATATTCGTTTTCTCCAAGAAGTTGTAGCCCCAGCCATTGTCAGGGATACAGTCATTATCATCGTCTAGTCCATTATTACTAGTATCTTCAGGGTTTACCCAAATGCGGGTGCGGATATCAGGATGATCGTAGTCTGTACCTGAATCGATGATGGCTACCAAGGTTGGCTTGGGATGGGTGGCTCCCTGACTAAAATTGGGTGGACCAGAAGGAGTAGTATAAGGCGTTGACTCGACATAATAATTGGTTTCTGCAGAAAGCAATTCGGCCTTATTATTAACATTAGAAGAAGCAGACCTTGTCCCCCGTCCAAAGGCTTCGACTTCTGCCTGATTGGTAGTATCGTGCAGCTCCCAGAGTTCAAGATCTCCGCAAGCACATTCCTCCACTTTACTAGCACCCACTTCTCTACGCACCGACTCTTGGAAGAGTTCTCTTAATGGCCCAGCAGGATAGGCAGAAAGCGAGTCGGGCTCATAACGTACAATCATCTCTTGGCAGCGGATCTCATTGCCCAAGCTATCGTAGCAGGCAGCAACAATGAGGCGTTTGGGGCGCATAATCAAGGTAAGATCTGGGAAAGAATCATTCTTTATTTCTGCATAATAGATCCACCCATTGTGCAGTGCATTCAGATTACTTAATCTCAATTTACCAAAATCTCTTGATTGCAGTGAAGGCAAAAAGTTTAGCGTATTGGTAATACCAGTAGCAGGACCCAGATTCACATTAGTGCTTGCAGGAGAAAGTAGATTCCCAATATTTCTCAAACGCCCCAAAAACTCTGTATTAAGAAGTCCTCCAGTAGTATCTTGTCGATACCAAGCGTACTCATTATATAGCGTATCTTGCTGGGCAAAGCGTACTGGGTCAGACTCTTCTGGGAGAAACTCAGTAAATCGACCAGGTCGGCGGCGACGCACTCCTCCTATTCCAATAGGCTGTTGCGGATCGTACTTAAAGTTTGACATTGAAACAGTGGAATCGACAAACCTATAACCAAGTGAAGTTCCTTGCATTC
>CAZOLU010000264.1:0-3155 GCA_964580485.1 uncultured Saprospiraceae bacterium
GCTAATAAGCCCCAAAGTACCTTCGCATAAACCATTCTAAAGAAAGTAAGCCCAAAATCAGAAAGAAGATCCATTTGAGATGGATGAGTGAACGCGTTTTAACGGTATCGAAGAGCAGAGGTTTGGCTACCCCTTTGGCATCAATGAGTTTTTCCAGTTCTTCGAGATTGGCAGGATAAACCATAGCTCCACCATTTTTGGTACTCAAGAGGTTGAGGAGTTGGTGATCGGCCGTAGTTTCAAAGACTTCTAATTGAATAGACTGCACTGTGAAGCGCCCTTCGGCCTTAAACTCTTCGCCATTGTAAGTAGTACGAGCTACAAAGCTGTAAACCCCTTCTGGAAACACATTGGCATTAAGGCTGTAAGATTTCCCTCTTTTATTGAAAGTAAAGGGAAACTTCTCACCTTTTTCATTAGCAATTTCCAAAAAGGCATCAGGATCATTGACCCGCTCATAATTTTCATTATACAATTCTGCATCAATAATAATCTGATCATTTTCAGTGTAAAGATTACTACTAGCAAAAGCTCTAAAGCGTCGTTTATCTTCCTTAACCGACAGATATTGAATCACCTTGCCCACCAACTCATCGAACAAATCAAAGTTTTGGTGTTGGACAAAATCAAAGATTCTCCATTTCCAAATGCCTTCTCCACAGATTACGCCCATTTTGATCCCCTGTTCCTCTCCTAGTACCAACAGCGGATATTGAGTTTGCACAGACCCAATTTTTTGAGATAGCAAAAGCTGTGCATCTGCTCGAGCTCTAAAATCGCCAAAAGGCGTAGTTACAGGAGGAAATTTATAGATATTTTCACCCAGTTTCTCATTGAGTGTAAAGGCGTTAAAATCAGGATTGAGTACCCCTTCTACATCATTGGTTTGTGTTAAGCGACCATTAATGGTAACCAAACTTTGTGACCGATTGAAAGCATTGAGGTCACTTTGTGTACCCACAACAAACCAGTGGGGTATTTTCTGAGTTTTGATGGTATTTAAGACCTCTGTTACTGGATTGCGCTTGCTTGGGAGCTGATGCATGATGATAAAGTCGTACTCCGCCACCGAAGCTTTGAGTTTATCGGCATAAGCAATTTCCACCTCATAGTTTTTGTTGGCCTTGATGGTACGCCGTAATGCTGCAATATCTGGATGAGGAGATTCTGCCAGCAACAAGATTTTCTGCCGAGCATCTAATACATCTATATAGATGGTTTTTACATTATTTTCAGTAGTAGCCTCCCCATTCACCGTACTCAATGCAACGGTATAGGGTTGAACTCCTGCAACATCAGCATCTAAGATAATTTCCTCTGTTGTAAAAAAATCATTATTATCAATGTTGATGATCTTTTCTTTGAGTAAACGCCCAGCTTTTTGCACGGTCAGTTTTGTAGGATTTCCCCCACAATTAATAGCTGCTACATCCACTTGAATCGTAAACTGATCTCCAAGATAGGCGATCTGGTTGTTGTAGACTTTTTTGAGAACCAGATCTTTTTTAGGGATGGTATCTCCTAAGGCTACGGCAAAAATAGGTACATTTAATTTGGTTCCTGCATAAATAGGGTTATTGCCCTGATTATAAATACCATCCGAAGCCATGATGACCGTTCCCAAATTCTGATTACTGTACATATCATAAATCTCCTCTATAAATTGGGAGATGTTAGTCAGCTTATCACTGAAATCAAAACTTAGATCCGATCGCACTTCTTGCCCAAAAGAATATACTTTTAAGTCGTATTTAGAAGCTAAAGCTTGCTGCAATGCCTGCATCTTCTGCCAATAGCTTTTTAGCTCACTAGAGTCCATACTTTCGGTAATGGAAGCTGAATTATCTTGAGCTAATACCACAATAGGGGCTTTTTGCTCTGTAATAGTAGCTCGCATCACTGGATCGAGCAGTAAGAGGCAGATGATGGTCACTGCCAAAAAGCGCAGGCTACCCATGAGCCAATTGAGACGTTTCGACTGCTCCCCAAAGCGATTATCCTTGTAATATAGGATACCAGCGTAGAGTAATCCTACGATTACACAAATTAAGATAAACCAGGTTGGATATTGCAATACGATATTCACTCGATAATACTATTTTGTAAAAAATTGGGCTTTGTACAGTGTTTTGCTAAGCTAGTGCGCAAGATTGAGAGGCTTTAGCCTCTAACAAAGTTATGCATTTTTATTTTTCCAAAGATTATACTCGTCCACGATTTTTTGAAGGTCTCGCTTTTTATACTTTCGCTCCTTTATTTTATTGCTAAGATCCATATAATCTTTAAAATATTCAGCCATTTGCTTGCGGAATTTTGAAAAGTTCACCTCTACCATTTTTCCCCTGCGCTCTAAAAACACTTGGGTATAGCCATTAGTTTGATCGGTATTGTAATACTCATAAAGTTTTACCGTTCCATTGTAGGGGGTCAGACGTTTCATATAAACTCCTAAGCCAGGCTCATTTTTGGGAGTTCCAGGTGGGCGATAGGCCTTCGATTCAAAGTAAAAGTCGGCACCAGCAGGATGCCAAGACTTGATTTGATGAGCTTTATATACCTTTTTAGTTTGGGTTTCATTATCAATGAAGGTAATTTTGACAGAGGTTATAGCTGGAGTCAGGTTGCCTGTAATTCTACCATAGATAGTATCTCCAGAAACATTAATAATGAAATCATTAAATTGCTTAGCTGCTTTTTCTTTTTGCTGTGCGTATAGCATCTGCCCTGCAATTAGTGTTATCAGAAAGGCAAAGATTAATCGATTCATAGAGGATGGGATTTTGATAACTTTAGTCTGTAAGTTTTTGTTGAGCATATCGTTCAAACAAAAATTTACAAACTATTGTGATGAGTGAAGATAAGAATATTCTTATGAAGTAAAAACTCATCAAGAGTGATGCCGAACTCTTTAAGAGAGTTTTAACGCTTCTACTTTTTATTGTACTTCTCAGGTATTCATAATTCTATCTAAGATTCCTTGCATTGATCCTAAGCCTTGCATTCTAGCCTTCTTAATATTGCGTTCTGGGATTTTTTCAGGATGGAGATAGCTGTTTAATGCAGTACTAAGGCTAGTTTCTCGGAGTATATGCAACATGGGATAAGGAGATCGGTTGGTATAGTTGGCGGGGTCATCCTCTTCTGCATCAGCAAAA
>CAZOLU010000264.1:3165-5953 GCA_964580485.1 uncultured Saprospiraceae bacterium
TGCCAATTGATAGGTTCCCTCATAGCCCTGATCTTCCAACAAAAGTTCTCCTAGATCCAGTAAGTTCAGGTAGCCTTCAAAATTTTCAAAAGTATGGGGAAAGATCAAAAATAGAGTTTCTATCTCTGTTTTTTGATCTAGCAATTGACAAGCCTGCATCAAGTCCTCCAAAGCTAGTAGCTCTGTAGAAGCTGTACTGATTTGATAATGAATACGCTCCTCTGCTTTTACTTTGTAGGCAAAGGGGCAGAAGTTAAAGCCAATAACCACTTCTTCGATCCAAGCTTCTGTTTGTTTGATCACTTTTTGCATCATTCTTATTCTTCCTGAGTTTTAAATACAAGCATTATTGCAGTTCCACCACATCTTCCAAAGCAACACCATCAATAAGTACAGCTTTGAGTACAGGAGTTCCATTTTTTATACTAACCAACGCAACCGTTTCTGTATCGGGGTTTATGAGTTCTGTAAAAAAGATCCGTTCAGCTTCGGGGGCTTTGTGTTCATTCATATAATAGCGATTAAAGGGCAACCTAACTCTAATGCTCTTACTTTTGGCAGAAGAACGAATGGTTAGACTCACATAATCTGAGCCATCGCTAGGAAGCTCTTTTTGAATATCCCGAATATAAGCAAAGCCTCTAAGGTCTTCGCCCAAGATACCATAGACCTGTTCTCCTCTTGAAAACTGTTTTTCCACTTCTAGTTCCACAAGCTCTGCTTCAAATCGAAGCGTAACATACTTTCCTCGAAATGGATCGTTAGGATCAATTGGGCGACAGCGAAACTTATAGGTATGCCCTGTACTCAGCACCGACTCTCGATGCCAAATCATAGAAAAGGGAACGGCAATTTGTACAAATGCCATGACCACAAAGGCTATAATACTGATACTTTTGATACTCATAGGATTTATTTTTATAAAAGCCTCATTTATACCACCACAAGGCAGCTTAGGATTCACTCTTGCTTTTTTTGAGTTGTAAGATCCTGTAGTTTGCTATAAAAAACCCAAGTCCAATAAGTACAAAGAGTAGACCTCTAACAAAAAAGCTAATTTGTACATCAAAATAGCGACAGATGATTAGGACACTAATAATAAGTAGTCCAAAATTTAGAACACCCAAGTGCTGTGATTTTGCACCTTCAGCAATGGTAAGCAACCCTACAGCTAAGATCAAGGCATTACACAAGATAGTAGCCAAAATGGGATAATAAATGCCGAGAAAGAAGGTAGGAATAAAGAGGATAAAAATAAAATTGAAGGGATCTAACTCCAAGTTGGCTTGATCTTGTTGATATCTCCAAACAAAAAGAGCTATGGCCACAACTGTCGTTGCTCCTGCCAACAACATAGCATTGATAGTCCATTTGATATCCATCAGGTTATAGAACAGATCTCCCCAAAAATTGTGGAAGCTTCCAATAAAAAGCATTACCAAAGAACCGATAGCTCCAAGAATAAGGTAGCCATTGGTAGCTCGAATGAGTGGGCTTTGGCCAATTTGGTACAGTACGGCAAAAAGGCTGGTATAAGTGATAAAATTGAGCACCCAGCCCTCTCCACTTAGGCGAGCCACCATTAAGATGATGGATCCCCCTAGCAGCCAATGCTGAAAGTTGAGAAAGTTGTTGGTGGGGTCATTTTTCATAAGACGATAGTAGTAGGGCATAAATAAAGCTAAGAGCCCCCAGTACCAGAAGTTACTAGCTTCCCCATTAAACCAATCCCAATAGCCTGTAAGCCAGCCATAATAACTAATCCCAAGCAAATACAACATAGAAGCCATCGCAGAGCGCATGATGTACATTAAAGGAAAGCTAAGCAGCATCCAAGTCATCAAAAAACTAGAGGCCGTACCTGGAATGTTGTAAATTTGTCCGATCAAAGAAATACATATTGCTATGGCAAAAAAGAGAAAGGTACTACTGCTCTCTCGCCAAACTAAACTATCCCATTGTTTGAAGAGACTGTATAGGCAGAGTCCCTGCCCCAGCAGCAATGGAGCAAAGGCTATCAGTGTTTGTGTGACCCAACTCATATTCTCCCAATTGTGGGCAATAATGAGGATGAGCCCCGAACCAATGAGTAGAGCGCCAAGTATGCCAAAAATAATCATTAGGCGATTGGGTGCCGACTGTGCTTTGCCAGCATAATATTCCCGAATCTTAACAGCCGTTTCTTCTGAAATAATCTCTGCTTTGATGAGTTCGGGTAGATCTTTTAAAAAAGTTTTATGCATATTTTGATCTTTGCTTGCTTTTGATAGGCTCTAATATGAACGAATATCTAACTTCCAGCTCTTTACTACTGCTGTTGATAGGAAGTGCAGTTTATTATTTATACCAGTTTTATGGTGAAGTTATTACTTATACTCTTTGAGGATGGTTTTTGTTACTTTTCACATCGATTTGTTTGGCCTGATTAGGAATCTGCGATTAGCTTCAATCTATTTCCAATGGAAGTACACTTCGGCACAAGCAAGGGGTATTACACATTAAAGGGGGAGGGTAGCTTTAGCTAAAATCAATTTCTGTATTATCTCCGATATTTAAACTTTGGCTAAGCCCTTTGACTAGAGTATCGTTGCCGATTACTGATCGGTGTAGTACGGCTTCTTCAATTGCCGCAAAGTTGCCAATAATAGAGTTTTGGATAATGGCGTGATCTAACACTACATGATCGCCTACGGAGACATAGGGACCAATGATGGAGTTGCTGATCTTGCAGTTTTGGCCAATGCTCACGGGTGGGATGATGATGGTATTGTTGAATTGCGGCCAGTTG
>CAZOLU010000265.1:0-5952 GCA_964580485.1 uncultured Saprospiraceae bacterium
ATCTGTAATGGAGGTTTATTCTTATCACCTAATTTTAGGACAAAGGACTTTGGGGCAATGCTAATTTGATGTTGGAAGCTCTGCGGATACTAGCTATTCCCTTTTTAAGCCTTTCTACCCAGTCGCCTAAAGACTGCGGTCAAAGCCATTAGCGCTCCCAAGCCGATGGCAAACCACCACCAAGGGTTGAGGCCTTGTTGCTTAGGATACAGCTTTAGAGGGCGTTGATCCCCAAACTGAACAAAAGCCGCCCAAAAAGCTGGGTGCCCCATCAGATCATTACTCTCAGCAGCTAGCTCAAGATAACTTAACTTAGCTTTTTGTAGGGCTTGGGCTTTATTCATTCCATTGGCAAGATTCTGATAAAATCTCTCCATAATAAGCGCAGTACTAGCATCGTTGATTTGCCATAGGGTCATTAGCATCGCTGGAACTCCCGCATAGGCAAAAGATTGTGCCAAAGAAGCTACCCCATTACCTGCTTGAAAAATCCCATAACCTGTTTCACAGGCACTCAACACTACCAAACCCGCTTGTAGTTGCATTTGAGATATTTCATGGGCTTGCAAGAAATTGTCCTCAAGGCTATCTCCATCTTCAGTGAACGCTAAAGAGGAGAGATCAGGGTGTTTGGGATGGAGTATACCGTGCATGGCTAGGTGAATAATGCCATAGTTGGGAGCCAAGTTTTTAAACGCTTTTTCCGTAGCGGCATAATCAAATGCAAAGTAACCTTCAAACTCTTTTTGAAGAGCTTCTATTTCCTTTCGGGCGGCGGGTAAATCGTTTAGCGCATCTCGAAGATTGATAATTTCAGGGCTACGCAAACTTCGAGTAGCTAAACTATCTAAGGCTTCTGCATTGTAATTGGCTGCCAAAGCAAGTAACTTTCCGTTTTGCTGAACTGATCCCTTTTGCAAATACTCCTTCCAAAGAGCAGCAGAGTAATTATAACTAATAGCATAAGACTTTATGAGATAAGGAAGTGCCGGATATGGGCTAGCACTAGTAGATGCTGAGGTCAAGAAGCTTTCAAAAGGAAGATGACCCAAGGCCCCGTCTGTGATAATAATGAGTTGATCCAACGCTGTCTTTCCTTCCAATGCTTGTACCAAAAGTTGTTGGTAAAACCAATACCCCAATTTCTGAAATTCTAAATTATCTTGCTCAGACCCTGTGCTAATACTTTCATAGTCGGTCAATTTGGAATGAAAGCGTTCGATTTGTTTGTTTAAAGAGTCTTCTGAAACTTCAATAGTATAGAGTTTGGCTTGTTGTGGATCTATGTAAAACACAAAGGATTTCTGTTTACCAACGACATACTCTAATAGTGCGGTTTTTGGAGGCAGTAATTCCTGAACTTCCTGAATAGATATATTGATGGGGGCATATTTCAATGCATGGTACTTGGGATATGCTTTTTCTAAAAACCTAGAAAATGCATCAATTTCTAAGTTGAGTTCGTTGAGCTCAGCAGTGATCGTTGCTTGATTCTCTCGATTTACCTGACCTTTTAATGCTGCATTGAGGCGGGCTTGTTGTTTCAAAAGTGCTTGCTCTTTTTTGATGAGCGAGTCGGGCAGGTTTCCAAAAACATAAGCTTTTTGCGTTTTACTGGCATCCATGAGGAGTACCGATTTGGTTTGTTCTGCAAATCTAAAGGCCTTGTCTACTTGCGTTTGGTGATCTAGTACCTCCAAGGCACGCAGATTCCAGGCTGTACTTTGTCGTAAGCTTCTAAGCTTTTCACCAGGCATTATAAAACCATCTCTAAGTTTTTTGAGAATATTCATGCTCAGTTCTGCAATCAGTGCTTGTTGAGTATTTGCATCTTTTTCGCTTGAAAGCATCGCAACCATATCATAGGCAACCATCAAGGTCAAGTCTAAATCTTTTACACTCCCAAAATTGGCTTGGCTAAGGCGATCTACCCAAGTTTGATTGATTTCTGTTTGAACTTGCTCCAAAACTAGGCCACTATTGGCCGCCAGCGACTGCATACAAAGTTCTAAAGCCTGCTCAAAATTTTCAGTTACCGCTTCTAATACCGCTAGGTTGTTCAAGCTATTAAGGTAGGCACTATTTTTAGAACCAACTATTTTGCGGTAGATAGCAGTAGCTTTTAAATGGTAGGCTTTAGACTTTTCCAATTGATTGAGGTTGTAATACAAAACGCCTAAATTGGATATGCTCTGTGCATAATAAAAGTGCTCTTCTCCTAAGTACTTTTTTCGGAGAGCCATAGATTTTAGGAACAAAGGCTCTGCTTTATCATATTGCCTGATTTCGTTGTAAAAATTAGCGAAATTGTTAATTAACCCAGAATACCTAATATCACTTTCACTGTAGATTTCTGGAGCCAAACTCATCGCTGTTTTAAAAGTAGCTTCTGCATCATCATATTTGAACATACGCCGATAAATCGCTCCAAGATTACTTAATGAAGCTAGATAAGCTTTGGATTTGGGGTTGATGTTTTTATAAATTTGACTAGTTTGCAGAAATAATGGAAGTGCCTGCTCATACTTTCTTTGATTTTGATACAGTAGTGCTAAGGAGTTGAGTACGGCTGCATAAGCATAATCTTCTGTACCTACCCGATTTTTAATAGCATTGATGGCTTGTTGATAATAGTCTTCTGCTTGCTCTATGTCTCCTTGATATTGGTGATAATCTCCATAATGCATCAAGCCCCGTTCATAGTAATGAGGGTCATCCTTACTAAGCTCTAACAGCTGCTGTATCATGGGCTCTACTTGCTCCAATTTTTGACTATGCAGCTTTTGATCAATAATACTATCTAGTTCAACAATTTTGTTAGTTTGTGCATAGCCACTAATCTTGCCTAGCAATATAAAAGTAGCAAGAAGAAATATTCGAATAGAAGACATGATCGATAGTTTGTAGGGTTATCAAATTAAGTATCCCCACCAGAATCTGTTGCCACTATATTTTGATCCTTTTGGGGCGGTTTTTTAAATTTAATATAAGCTATATAAACCCCTACCAATACAAAAGGAATACTGAGCAACTGTCCAATATTTAGAATGGCATCCTCTGCAATACCCTCATTGATTTTGGTATATTCCAAAAAGAAACGATCAATAAAGAGCAGTGCGAAAAAGATTCCGAAAATATGCCCGTGCTGTACTTTCCCAAATTGATTGAGATAATACCACCACATAAATCCAAAAATCATAAGATAGGAGATGGCTTCATACAACTGTGTAGGGTGTCGAGGTTCCATAGGGTCATGTTTACCACCTTCTGGATCCATCGATTGAAACTGAAAAGCCCAAGGTAGGTTGCTGGGCTCTCCTACAATTTCCGAGTTCATCAAATTCCCCAAACGAATAAACATTCCTGCCAAAGGCACGACTACGGCTAGTTTGTCTAAATACCAAAAAACGGATTTTTTCTGTTTCCTCGCCAGAAAAATGAGCGCAATAATGATCCCAAGGGCACCTCCATGACTTGCCAAGCCCCGATAACCTGTAAATCGAAACTCAGGCTCAAATTGTACTGGAAGGATGATCTCCCAGGGGTGTTGAGAAAAATAAGCCCAATCATAGAAGATACAATGACCCAAGCGAGCACCAATGATGGTTCCCACTACCACATAAATCAAAAACTGATCTAGCAATGCGGGATCTTCTTTTTCCCGAACTACCAAACGGCGAATAATCGCATACCCTAAAATAAATCCAAGGGCAAAAAATAAAGAATAGTAGCGAATTTCAAAGCTACCTAGTTTGACCAATATGGGACTTGGGCTCCAAGGGATATAGTTTAATAAAAAATCCATGGGTTGTTTTTTGTATAAAAATTTAGCAGCTTGATGCGGCTGCTACCAAAATAAACGAACAATCTCGAACAAAAGTACTGCTTTTTGTGAATTATCTAAAGCCCACCCCACCCAAATCTGAAAGTCTATAAAAATTATGTATATTTAAAGATCCTCAAATCGAATAATTCACAAACTCTCAAATACCATCTATGCACAGTAGTCACAGCATCAGCATCAACTCTTGGGCAGAATTGTTGGAAGTCCTTTACAAAGATAGTTGGAACGAAAAACTGCAAAAGCATCAATCTCCTTATGTCTTTAGAGCTTTGGAAGATCGGAATTATCGGCTCTCCTCAGCCCTACATCGTCTGCAAGACCCCCAAGCAGAGCTTCAGATCCTGAAAAGCTATCAGCAGTATCGCCCTCAGGGTACTGCAAACAGCAGCTTTTGGGAGCTGCTGGCCGAAGCTCATCAGCTGGGCTTGCCTACACGCTTGTTGAGTTGGAGTTATTCGCCCTTGGTCGCCTTGCATTTTGCGGTAGCCAACCCTCAAAAACAGCAGCTTGATGCTGTCCTTTGGGCGGTCAATTATCAACAAGCACGCCTATATTGGCCCGATCAACTGGCTTTGATGGTACCAGAGGGACAACCTGGAGCACTCGCCTGCGAGGACTTGAATGCCATGGCTCAAAACTTGGAAGATCTCGGCAAGCTCAAACGAAAAGACTATGCGCTGTTTATAGAATCTCCCCTACACAATATGCAAAGTCGGAATCAGGCCTTGCTCTATTCCTTGATGTCTAATGACCATCATTTGATGGACGATTGGTTGCGCTCTAAAAAGGTAGATTATTTTCGCATGGTCATCCCCGCTCGCCTCAAACAGGAAATTCGGGACAAGCTCGATCAGGCCAACATCCATGAACAGATTTTATTTCCCGATACTCAAGGCTTGGTGCAGTGGATCAAGCGGCGCTATCAGAAAGTAGAGGCTACTGCTAGCAATGGGAGTAGCAATATGACCGAAATCTCCTCTAGCCTCAACAAAGAGCTCTAAAGTTCGGCTTTGCTTTGTAGCCATGCTAGGGCTGCTGCCCTATCGGTAAAAAATGCGATATTGTCGATGCCACGCTGCTTTAGCAGTTGTGCGGCGATGGTATAAATATGTGCGTCATTTTGATAAAGAATCGCCCAACGCTCATCATCTTGCCAACCCAAAGCCTGGAGATTGTGGATAATCTCAAAGTTTTGAGTGGGGGAAATAATCGATAGCGTCTGCCGAATATCAAAAAGGATTTGGGTGCACTGGTATTTTTCTATGGCAATTTTAGATTGTTTAGCAATCTCCTGAACGGCGGGGAGGGTCAGGGCTGCTTTAAATGTAATTTCTAATCGGGGTAAATCCAGGACAAACAAAATGTGTAAGTCCTCTTGCATTCTATTTTGTGTTTTACAGATGATGTTGAATGTAAATATACAGTTTTTTTATATAAAAAAGGTAGAACTTCCTACTATGTTGTATTTCATGTTTTCTAATTTGGATCGATGTAATAGTCGATTAACTCTAGTTCTTCATAAGAATAGGTAACCCTATCTTTATAAATAATCCCAATATCTTTTGCAAACCAAATTGGGCTAAATATTCCAGCATCTTGAATTTCTAAAATATCATAATAGGTAGTGCCCTGAACTTCAACACTATCTATAAAATTACAGTTAGTATAGTTGCCATTGATTTTTTCAACTCTAGCCGTTTCTCCTATACCGCCATAAAAGTACAGCCTCATAATGTATCCCGATCCATTTGATATTGCATCAACTCTTATATTATAGCGTACACCTAGAGTAGATGCATAGGTCACGGTAGAACCATCATACATCCAGCCATAGGCATCGCCATTTTGATCAACATCGGCAGTACCGCCAATATTGCTAAAGCTCTCCACGGTAACTGTATCATAGCTATTTTTAGTACTATCATAATAGATCCACCAAGAACCCTCTCCTGCAGGCATAAAATAGGCTTCAAAATCAGGATCAATAGGATAGTAGGGGAGATCTGCGAAGGGGTCTTCGGGAGTTTCTTTTTTGCAGCTTAGGGTGCAGAGGAAAAGGAATCCCAAAAGGATTAAAATTATATGCTTCATCATCAAAAATTTTATCA
>CAZOLU010000266.1:0-2424 GCA_964580485.1 uncultured Saprospiraceae bacterium
TACACGCTTAGAAAAAGGAAAAATAAAGACGCAATCATTCATAAACTTTTTCTCCCCGATCAATCCAACACCCCCAATCTTGATTGTATGCATGGACTTTTTGGGTAGTTTGGCCTTGCTGCTTTTCCAAGGGGTAGGCTCTGTTGCTCCACTCGAATATACCGCCATAGAGATTGTATACCTGCTGAAATCCCATACTTTTGAGCTGTTTACCAATTTTTTCAGAGCGATACCCAATAGAGCAGTATAGTACAACCGTAGCATCTTTAGGGATGCTGTTTACTTTATCTTTTTGAAAATGGTCATAACCGATATGAATGGCATTAGGCAAATGACTCACCTGATATTCTCGAACTGCTCTAGCATCCAGTAGATAAATTTTTTGCTGTTTGCTGAGTTGCTTTTTTAGTGTTGAACAACTGATGATGGGGATACTTCGATCTATGGTTTGATCAATTTTTTTTTCAAATTTAGGGTTTAAGACCATTTGGGCATTTAAAAAAGGATTGCCGAGCCCCAAAAGGAGCATCGGCAATATTATATAGCTTAAAATTTTTGATGAGCGCATTATTTATTTTTTCGATGGTATTTGCTAGACTTGCGATCAGATTTGCTAATATCTCCTTCAATAACTATACCTTCTTGTTCTAAATCTGCTAAACTACCGTTTAGGAAATGGACATTCTTAAATCCAATCTCCAAAAGTTGTTTGCCAATTTCTTCGCTAGTTTCAAGATCATCTCCATGTACAATGATTAAAGCCTGACGATTGAGCATCCAAACTTTTTCTTGGCAGAATTTAGAACCTAAATGACGGGCTTCTTGAACATGTCCCAAATCATAGGCATCTTTTACACGAGTGTCGAGAATTGTCAACTCCGACTGATTATTTTGGAATTGCTGAAGTTGAGTAGCTGTAATGACTGGAATTTTATGACTGACTTCGTCTTCAATTAATTGGTTGACCGGATTTGCAACGTTTACCTTAGCGACTACCTCATTTTGTGCAAGAAGTGAACTGCTAGATAAGGCAAATAGAGAAAATAAGAATACTAAGAGTGTGTTATGGTGTATAGCTTTCATAATTGAGTGTTTTTTTGCGGTCTTTAATTCCATACTATGGAGGAAAGACACTATCTTATAGAATGATTGTAGGGGGGGAGGGAAAATCAATCAATTATTTATGCTTAAAATACGGTTTTTGTGAACATATTGTTTGGAATAATGTGTTTTTTTTGAAAAAAAAGCTGATAAAAGTCATTTTTATAAGAATAAAAAGATGAAAGTTGTAATTATTGGGAATGGAATTAGTGGGATTAGCGCAGCGCGGCAGTTGCGTAAGCTGGATGATTCGGTTGAAATTTTAGTCATTTCTGCCGAAACCGATTATTTTTTCTCCCGTACCGCCTTGATGTATATCTACATGGGGCATATGCGTTATGAAGATACCAAGCCTTATGAAGATTGGTTTTGGGACAAAAATAGAATTCAACTCCTAAGAGCTTATGTGGAAAAGGTAAATACTGCTGAAAAAGAGCTGCTGCTTGCTCATGGAGATAGTCTGAGTTATGACAAGTTAATTCTGGCTACGGGATCTAAGCCAAATAAATTTGGCTGGCCTGGACAAGAGCTGAAGGCGGTGCAGGGCTTATATACTTATCAAGACTTGGAATCGATGGAGAGGTATAGCGATGCTAGTTTGAAAAGAGCGGTGATTGTAGGAGGAGGGCTAATTGGTATTGAAATGGCAGAGATGTTCCATGCTCGAAATATCTCCGTCACTTTTTTAGTGCGAGAGCAGAGTTATTGGGATCTGGTTTTGCCCCCAGAGGAATCCCAAATGATCAATCGCCATATTCAGGAGCATCATATTGATTTGAGGTTGGGAACTGAACTGAAAGAAATTATTGGAGATGAAGATGGTCGGGCAAAAGCCATCATCACCAACCAAGGCGATGAAATTCCTTGCCAATTTGTAGGGCTCACGGCAGGAGTGCATCCCAACATTCAATTTATTAAAGAAAGTGGGATTAAATGCGATCGAGGTATTTTAGTAAATGAATATCTACAAACCAATATTGAGGGGATTTATGCTATTGGCGATTGTGCACAGCTGCGCGAGCCGCTCAGCGGTCGGAAAGCAATCGAAGCCATTTGGTATACTGGACGCATGATGGGGGAAACTGTAGCTTACAACATTATACAGCAGAACAAAGTACCTTATAACCCTGGACTATGGTTCAATTCTGCCAAGTTTTTTGATATTGAATATCAAGTTTATGGTGAAGTAGCTCCTAAACTACCTGAAGATATGGAAACTCTATATTGGGAACATCCCAAAGGGAAAAAGAGTATTCGCATCAACTACGACAAGAAGACTATGTCCGTGCGAGGCTTTAATTTAATGGGCATCCGCTATCGGCA
>CAZOLU010000266.1:2434-5939 GCA_964580485.1 uncultured Saprospiraceae bacterium
TTTTAGAAAAAACGAACCTCCATCAAGTTTTAGAAAACCTAGGAATGGCGAATTTTGATCCTGAATTTTATGACCAATACGAAGCTAAACTCATAGAGCAGTACAATCAAACTGCGGATAAGCCTGTGCAGTTGAAACAAAAGCGAGGCTTATCGGCAGTCTTAGGTTTTTTGAGAGGGAAATAGGAGAGCGTCAAGTCTATGAACCTAATCTAGGCCCAAAATAATTTTTCGCTTCTCCTCATATTGTACCTCATCAATAATACCTTGATTGAGTAAGTCCTTCCAAGCGGCCAATTCATCCGCTTGTTCCCCTGTAATATTTTTCACTGCAATTTTTTCTTCCTCGCCACGCTCTTCTTTTTTGCGTTGTTTTTCCAGACGCATACGTTCCAACTTTAGCTTTTCTCGATATAAAGCCTGCTTCTCTTTCATAATCAGGCGAGTTTCACTTTTATAGTTGTATTTGGCATCAAAGGAATCCTGAGGCATTGCCAAAAAGATGATAAACTCAATAAATGCAATGAATGCAGGGATGCCTGTCCAAGAAAAGAGTAGATATAGGACCCCCCAAACTGGTAGGTTAAGATAAAATTTGTGAATCCCCGCCCAGCCGAGGAAAAAAGCTAATGCCGCAGCAACATACTTATTTTTCATAGTGAGTTTGAAGAATTATTAAACAAAGGGATTAACCCTTAAAATAATAGAGATGATTATTCAACAGCGATTCATCAACAGATAATTCCTAAAATAATGAATATTCTAGATTCTATCGACAAGATTCCGCAAAAAAAAGACTAAACCTTTCCAGATTTATTATAAACTCGCCAAAAAGAGATGAGTAATCTAAAGGGGAGAACCACTGCAACGATTACACTTGCTACTCCAAAAAATAAAAACTCTCGACTCATATAAGCTAAGAGTTGATTGCGTTTCTCCACACTCAAACCCTTTCTAAAGTAGGCATCAAAGGTATTGAGTCCTTCCGTCTCCAAAAAATCAAGATAAGCGAAAATAAATTCAACCAATTTAAAGACCAAAGGAATCGTTGCAAAAATAAGGATGAATTTAACTACTTGAGCATAGGCTAAAAAGGTATGCTTCAATTGAAATAAATAGCGGGTATAGGTAATAAAAATAACAATAAAGATGATGTTCGCATACAAAAATTGGTAGTTTACCATATTGTTGATGATGGGATACACTAGCATAAAGGTGATAATGACCGTTAATATCCACCAAATGATCTCCATCTGTAATTTTAGTATGCGCTGCTTTCTTTCTAAACTCATGTAGCTAGGTTTAATCAATACTCAATATATCAAGAACAGCTGATTGGGCTTTGGGTTGTAGAGAATCAAAATTCATCTCTTCAAAAGTTCCGATTTGATAATTTTAGCCACAAAAATAAAGATCTCCTGCTCAATTCACCCTTTTAGGACTTGTTTTTTGCCTTGGGATGAGCTTTCTGATAAACTTCCTTTAATTTTTCGATAGAAGTATGGGTGTATACTTGGGTGGAGGCTAGGCTGGAGTGGCCTAATAAATCTTTGATGCTATTCAAATCTGCACCATGGTTGGATAAATGGGTAGCAAAGCTGTGGCGCAGTACATGAGGGCTTTTCTTACTAGCCGTAGTGATTAGCGACAGGTATTTTTTTACAATATTGTAAACCAGTTTGGGATAGAGCTTTTTACCTTTATTAGTCACCAACACAAAATCGTGTGCTCGTTCTGGAAAGTTATCTTTTAAAGCTTCCTGGTATCCCAATAAAGCCTCTGAAAGGTGGGGGAGCAACGGCAGTACCCGCACTTTATTCCCTTTACCATGAATGCGCAGGCGTTGTGCCGAAAAATCAATAGCCGACCATTGCAAAGCAATCAGTTCTGCACGTCGCATCCCCGTAGAGTAGAGCAAGTCCAGCAGCATATAGTCCCGCAAGCCTTCAAAGCCATCTGGAAAGTGTTGGCGTTCGAAGAGCTGTGCAAGCTTCTTTTCTTCAACAAAAACAGGCAGTTGTTCTCCCTTCTTGGGTAGGCTAAGACCTTGAAAGGGGTTGTGCTCAAGTTGCCCCTTTTGGCGTAGAAATTTATAAAAACTTTTAAGGGACGATATTTTTCGGTGTACACTACTTGGGGCTAGTGCTGTTTGCAAAAGCTGTACAACCCATGAGCGAATATGAAGACTTTCAACAGCTTGGATCTCCCTCAGCTCATATTGTTCCTCCAAAAACTTTTGAAATTGCAACAAGTCATTTTGGTAGGCCTTTATACTATGCGGAGAGTAGCGTTTTTCATAACGGAGGTATTGTATAAAAGAGTCTAGATACATAAAGTGAGTTATATAACCGCACACAAATTGAAGTGCAATGGATTTTACTGAATCCAATGGCGCAAGTCGTTGCCTTTCCCTAGGGATGCTCCAAAGGAGTCCTTGGAACCTTTGGCATAGGCTTCGAAAATATGTACGGTTTTATAAAGTGAGTTTGTTGTGTTTAAAACTCTACAAGCTCATTCAAAAATTCCACAAACTCCCCAAAATCTTCAAAAAGCGTTAGATTCTCAGGGGGGCTAATGGGGTGAACAATAGATTGTGCTGCGGCAAAGATTTCCAAATCTGGATAATGCTGATGTAATTCATCAAAGTAGCTCTGAGGCTTCAACTTGGGATTGTGGTCTGATATCGTGGTAAACATACAGCTGGGTTCAAACAGCTTGATAGCTACCTCCAATTCGTTTACTGGGATATTGCTACCCAAAAAGAGGGTTCGGCAACCTTTGAGTCGAAGAAAATACTGATACAAAAGCAAAAGCACCTCCTGATGCTCTCCTTCTGGCTCATACAAAATAGCACAGGGCAATTCTGCATCCTCTTGAATCGGGGGGAGTAGATCTACCTGTCCCGCTATCTTTTGGCGAATGAGTTGATGAATAAACTGCTCATGCACAATGCTAATAGAACCCGTCAGCCACAATAGACTCAATTTTTCCAAAAAGGGAACAATAAGGCTAATCACAGTATGTTCAAAACCATCTTTTTCAATCATTTGCTGCAAAAGCTCATCAAACTTATGCTCATTCAGCTCAATCATCGACATGGTGAGCGTTTGTAAATGATCTGATTGATCTTCACTTTCTTTGGCCAGAGAAGCTACCTTTTTGGCAGTTTCTACCGCTCCAAGCTTGGCAATTTTAGAAATACGCATACCATTGCGATTCAGAAATGCAATATTCAAAAGATACTGCAAATCTTCATCGGTATAGTAGCGTATATTGGTAGCGGTTCGTTTGGGTTCAATAATGTTGTAACGCTGCTCCCAAATCCGAATTGTATGTGCTTTGATTCCTGACAGTTTCTCTAAGTCACGGATTGAATATGTTGCCAAAGCCTTGGGATTTGATAGTGGATATAGATGGTGTTTTGTCGGTAACTTATTAAATATAGCGTTCTGAAAGTTTTTTTAATATAGCTTTTATGGAGTAGCCCTGAAGGCGAGCTGGCATGA
>CAZOLU010000267.1:0-1516 GCA_964580485.1 uncultured Saprospiraceae bacterium
AGTAAAACAATAATTCTATTTTTTTATATTTTAAGGGTGCGGAATGTCGGTTAATAAATAGCTGGATAGAATTTTAATCCTCGAAAGGAGGTCTCTTCTTTGAAAAGAAAGAGTGTTGTTGCCTTAAAGTTTTTGACAATCATAGTTTTGTTGTTCATTTTAAAGGTGTTGGAATCTCTTAGGTAGCTATTAGAGACCCCTATTTGCAAGAAAAGAAAAACCGTAAACAACCAAAACTAAAATAAATTTTTCAACAAGTCTATAAGAAAAATACATGCTTTATGCAAAGCATATAAATATTTAATGTTTTTTAACAAACTTTTTAGTATAATAACTGTTCGGAATAGCTATATTTGCACAGAAAATAGTAAAACTATCAAAATAAAGTCATGGCCGCTAAATATACCAGTACCTCAGCTCTAAAGCCACTGCAACGTCTCTCGAAAATGTTTTCGTTAGATCGACAGGATATATACCTAGTGGTAATTTACGCATTTTTTGCAGGGCTGATTGGTTTATCTTTGCCCTTAGGAGTACAGGCTATTATCAATCTTATAGCCGTGGGCGAGCCTACCACTTCTTGGATTGTACTTTGTGTTGTGGTGACCTTAGCTTCTGCTATTGTAGGCTTGTTGAAATGGGTGCAAGTGATTATTGCAGAGACCATTCAGCAGCGTATTTTTACACGCTCTGCTTTTGAGTTTGCTTATCGAATTCCTCGTTTCAAGACAGAGGACATTAAAGAAGACTATGCCCCAGAATTAGCCAACCGTTTCTTTGATACGCTTTCTATTCAAAAGGGGGTGCCTAAATTAGTCATGGATTTGCCTGCTTCAGCTTTGCAAATTTTGTTTGGATTATTTTTACTTGCGCTCTATCATCCCTTTTTTGTCGCTTTTGGTATTACTTTACTTATATTACTTGCAATAATCATTCTGGCAACTTATAACCGAGGTTTGAATGCAAGTTTGATGGAATCTAAATACAAATATAAGGTAGCTTATTGGCTACAAGAGTTGGGAAGAACGATGGGCTCTTTCAAGTTGGCAGGAAGAACACGTTACCCCATAGATAAAACAGATAAGCTTGTAGAGGGCTATCTTAAATACCGGCAGATGCATTTCGGTGTATATCGTATTCAGTTTTTAAGTTCTGTAACTTTACGTGCCTTTGCTACACTCGCCTTATTACTTATAGGAGGTTTTTTAGTAATTGAAAATCAAATGAATATTGGGCAGTTTGTGGCGGCAGAAATTGTGATTATTATCATTTTAAATTCACTGGAGAAGATTGTACTGACCATTGAAAGTGTTTTTGATGTACTCACAGCTATTGAGAAGATTGGTTTAGTTACGGATGTAGAGTTGGAAGAAGACGAGGGGGTTGATTTTAAAGAATTGGTGGGAGATAAAGGAATGGCCATTAAAATCAGAAATCTTACTTACCAACCAGAGCCTTCCTTACCGCCAATTCTGAAAGATATCAATTTAGATATTAATGCTAATGAGCGTGTATG
>CAZOLU010000267.1:1526-5930 GCA_964580485.1 uncultured Saprospiraceae bacterium
TTGCGTATTATTATAGGCATTTATGAAAACTTTAGGGGCTCCGTTACTTATAATGGAATGCCTAGGGGTAATATTAACTTGGCGAGTTTGAGGTCATATATGGGCGATTATGTCACCGAAGAGCATTTATTCAATGAGACCCTCTGGCAGAATATCTGTATGGGGCGAGAGGATGTAGATATGCACGATATCTTGGAAGTCTGTGAGAAAGTAGATCTGAATAGTTTCCTAGAACATCTACCAAAGGGCTTAGATACGATTATTCCCTCTGATGGGCAAGGCCTTTCTCAAACGAATATTAAAAAGATTATTTTGGCTCGTTGTATTGTAGATAATCCTAGACTTATTGTTACAGAACCTCTTTTGGCGAATATGGAGCTGGATAAAAAGAGAAAACTGCTAGATGTACTAACCGCAGAAGACGCTAGTTGGACCCTAGTCAGTGTTACCCGATCTGCTTTTTTTGCCAAAAGATGTGATCGAACTATTGTGATGAGAGATGGAGAAATTATATTCGATGGAGTTTTTGAAGATTTAGAAAAACAAGAGTACTTCCATCATCTCTTTGACGATGTGACCATTCTATAATTAGAACTTGCTTTCAAATGAAATACTAAAAAAAACATGGTTTTATGCTAAATATATCTGAAAATTCTTTTCACGACCTTCGTCTAGATAAGGACTGTAAATGTTTTGGAAAAATTCAAAAACTGAAAACTTCCAAAAAACTCGTTTATTGGTTGGCTGGGTTTCTTGTGCTGGCTGCCATCATATCCTTATTACCTTGGACACAAAACATCAATGCTAAGGGTAAGGTCACTACCCTTTGTCCAGAAGATCGTCCCCAGTCGGTCTACTCTGTGATTCCAGGACGTATCGCAGAATGGTATGTACAGGAGGGAGATACTATTCAAGCGGGGGATACTTTGGCTCGTTTGACGGAGGTGAAAACAGAGTATTTTGACCCCGACCTTTTGCTCAGAACCGAGCAGCAGGTAAAAGCTAAAGTGTATGCCGTAGAGTCTTATGAAGAAAAGAGTAAAGCTTTGGATCAGCAGATTGTTGCCTTGCAAAGGGCCTTGGAACTCAAATTGGAGCAGGCCGAAAATAAAGTACAACAAAGCCAACTCAAAATCCTTTCAGATAGTACGGATTTAGAAGCTGCAGAGCTCGCTTATATCAATGCTAAAAGTCTTTTCGAACGAACCGATACTCTTTATCAAAAAGGGTTGAAGTCTTTAACCGAATGGCAAGAAAAACAAAACAAAATGCAGCAGAGCCAAGCCAAGAAAATTTCGGCAACCAATAAATTGCTGCAGTCTCGCAACGAATTGATGAATGCTAGAATTGAGCTGAATCGAATCCGTATGGATTATGCGGATAAGATTGCGAAGTCAAGATCAGAACGATTTGCAACGCTTTCCTCGCTCTATGATGCAGAAAGCGTAGTTTCTAAGTTGAAAAATACGCAAAGCAACTACGAATCTCGTCAACAGTTTTATTATGTATTGGCACCGCAAAATGGTATTATCTCTAAAATTCATAAAGATGGTTTGGGGGAGTTGATTAAAGAAACCGAATCGCTCATGAGTATTATGCCTATGAATGCAGTGATGGCGGTAGAATTATATGTGCGTCCTATGGATTATGCTTTGCTCAAAATAGGGGAAAAGGTGATCTTTACCTTTGATGGTTGGCCTGCCTTTGTATTTTCTGGTTGGCCCGAGCAAACCGTAGGAACCTTTCGAGGGCGTGTTTTTGCCTTGGATAATGTAACCAGTGAGAATAATATGTTTCGGATTTTGGTAGAGCCAGACTATGACTTTGAGAAACCCTGGCCAGAGGGGCTTCGGGTAGGTGCTGCTGCCAATGGTCGAATCCTTCTCAAGGATGTGCCACTTTGGTACGAAATCTGGCGACAGCTCAATGGCTTCCCACCAGAATACTACGATTTGGAGCCAGAGAGTGTAAAGTTGAAGGCTCCTGCTACACACTTGAAGAAGTAAGCGCAGTGCTTGAATTTAAAGTTATTGGGTATTTTATTTGCATATATTGGACTACTAACTAACGCTAAAAACTTATGTTGCTTCGCTCAATTTGTATTTGCATGCTTTTATTTTATTACTTGTTGCCTCTTAAAGCACAAGATAGCTTGCAACTAAGTTTTGAAGATTTCTTAATTCAAGTAGAGCAACGGCATCCGCTAGCTCAGCAAATTCGTCTAGCTCAAACAAGGGCTAGTTTGCTCTTGATGGAGGCCAGAGGAGAACAACTAGACCCACAATTGCAGGGTTCCTGGAAATTCAAACAGTTCGATAGTTACAACTACTACAATATCTATGATGCTTATCTCCAGATTCCTACAGTTTGGGGAATAGATATCAAGGCAGGCTATAATGGCGCAGAGGGCTATTATTTGAATCCTGAAAATAATTTACCAGATGCTGGTCAGGCTTATTTGGGGGTGAGTGTGCCACTTTTGCAAGGGCTGTGGAATAATGAAAGACAAACGGCTCTGCGTATTGCAAAGATGATGCAAGACCAGGCTCCGATTGAAATTCAGGCAGGGTTAAATAATTTGTTTTATAATGCAGCTCAAACTTATTGGGACTGGACCGAGGCGTATAACAACCAACTGGTTTATGCGCAAAACCTACAATTGGCAGAGGCGCAGTTTAATCAGACCAAGGCGATGTACTTACAAGGAGATATTCCCGCTATTGATACACTCAAGTCCTTTATTCGGATTCAGGATTTTGAAGTGAAGTATATCGATGCACAATTGCAAGAGCGACAGACGAGATGGCTGTTGGAAAATCATCTTTGGATCAATGATTCTACGGCTGCACAATTGGCAGAAGGAAGCCTTCCGCTCTTACTAGATAGTTTAGCAATAGAAGTGATGGATAGTACTATGCTGGAGGAGCAGTTGGCGCGTTTGGATCAGCATCCAGATCTTCAACTATATCAATTCAAGTTGAGAATGCTGGATTTTGAACGTCGATTCAAGCAGACCAAGCTTCTGCCTAAGGCCAATGTAGAATACAATTTCTTATCTACCAATCATGTCAACTTTTTTGAGAATACGGGCGGTTTAGCGGCGGTGACAGAGAATTACAAGTTGGGTTTAAAGGTTAGCTATCCTATTCTCATTCGTAAAGAACGGGCGGGCCTTCAGCTCAATCAATTGAAAATGAGAGATACCGAGTTTAAACTCAACTTCAAAAGGCAGGAGATTAGTACAAAAATTCGCAGCTACTTCAATAAAACCAACACCTATGCCGCCCAGGTTGAGTTGCTGCAAGCTATGGTGGAAAACTACCGCAGCCTATTGGCTGCGGAGCGAGAAAAGTTTCTATTTGGAGAATCTGATATTTTTATCATCAATACCCGTCAACAACAACTGGTGGAAGCCCAGATAAAGCTATACAAAACGCAGGTGAAGTTTTTGAAAGCACGTACGGCCTGGACTTGGGCTACAGCAACTTGGTAAGTCTTACTTCACCAGTACAAAGGTATCTTGCTGAACCAAATAGCGATCCTTAGGATTAGATGCCCAGGAGCGTCCCGTTTCACTGTCTTTACCAGTTCCCTTGTATTGAACTTCAAAAAAGAGTTGTTCCCCCTCTTCAATGAACTTGGAACTGCTGCTATAATCAAATTCTTCTCCAGCTTCAGGTAAGGCACCAGAATTGGAACTTTCGGCGGTAAAGCCAAACAAACGCTTGTATTGGTGATCTACATCATAGTAACTTTCTGAAGCAAAAAGATAGCCCATGTGCATATCTCCATATTCATGCTTTAGAAAAGCGCGCTCATCGCTGACCTGTACAATTTCAGGAGGGAATACTTCCCCATAGGTGCCATTTCCACATTGGCAATCCTCTGTAAAATCAACAAATTCCCAGCCTTTTTCAGTTTGTAGGTATTTGGCTATACTGATAAATCCATTACAAACTCTGCAAAATACTCGTTTTGTATACTCTGCATCATCATATAAATGATTTTTGAATAAAATTAAGCGGAAAGCCTGTTCTCCTTTTTTATAATCTAGCTGATTTTCATAGGAGATTTCAACATAGCCCTGATCGCTTTCGTAGCGAGCTGCGGTATCGCCCGATATAGTGGCATTGGGGTACTGCTTTTTGAGCAGATCTATGGGCTTAGGGATTTGAAGTTTTTCTGAGCTACTCTGTGTTGTAGTATTGCTCTGGGCTTTATCATCTTGCTTTTGCTCCTTTGTGGTATTAGTAAGAGTAGATGAATCCGTACAGGCGCTGAAAAGGCCCAACAGCAATAGTATGAAAATTGGTAATTTATACATAAGTAGTAGTTTGAGTTTAGAGCAGGTTTAAATTTTTAGGTACTTATAGTCAGTAGTTTAAGTCCCTAATCTTATAGCAA
>CAZOLU010000268.1:0-5927 GCA_964580485.1 uncultured Saprospiraceae bacterium
AATCAAAATTTTTGGCCTGCGAAAGGTCAGTTAGTAATACTTCGTTGAATTTCCTCTTACAATTCAAACTCCTCTCCCAACGCAGGGATTTTAATATTTTTGAATCCACAGGAATCCAAGAATGCTTTAAATTCTATTTGAGTATCGTATTCTCCATGGGTAAGAAAGAGTTGGCGCAAGTTTTTTTGGTGTTTGATAAAATCGTACATTTCAAACTTATCTCCATGCGCAGAGAAAGAATCCATAATTTTAACCTTGGCCTTGATGGGGATAGTTTGCCCAAACAGGCGTACATAATCGGCACCTCTACGAATACGGCCACCAGTAGTATGCTTAGGAGCATAGCCCACTAGTAGTACGGTGTTTTTAGAATGTGGCAGCATATGAAAAAGATGGCGACGCACCCTGCCAGCATTCATCATTCCCGATGCACTAATGACAATACAGGGCTTTTTGCTTTCTGCTAATTGATCGGCCAAGCCTGGTTTTCGGATATAGTGCAGACGAGCAAAACCAAAGGGGTTGGGATCATCTGCGATATAATCAAAAAGCTCCTCGTCATAGCATTCAGGGTGCATTCGGAATATTTCTGTTGCACTAACGGCTAAAGGGCTGTCTACATAAATAGGTACATGGGGAAGTTTTCCTTCATTTTCAAGTTGATCCAACATATAGACCACCTCTTGTGTTCGGCCTAAACTAAAAGCAGGAATGAGCAGTTTCCCTTCATTCAAGAGGCAAGTTTCCCGCACCACGTAGAGCAGTTCCTTTTTTTGATTGTATAGATTATCATGCTCTCGATTCCCATAAGTAGATTCACAAATGAGATAATCCATTTCTGCCATGGGAACAGGATCATTGAGGATGGGACGATCTGCCCGACCAATATCTCCAGTAAACCCAAATCGAATGAGCTTTCCATTAGCTTTAGTTATCTCTAAACCTACACTTGCAGAACCGAGGATGTGCCCTGCGTCCCGAAATTGCAGTCGAATACCTTCCTCCAAAAGATGCCAACGTCCATAGCTTAGCCCCGTAAAATAGCGCATCGCTTCATGAACATCATGCTCATTATAAAGTGGATCTGTATTGTGCCATTTGGCCTCTTGTACTTGAATTTTGGCGGAATCCATTAGCATAATATGCGCCAAAGAACGAGTAGCATGGGTACAAAAGATCTCCCCTCGAAATCCATCCTTTACCAAACGGGGCACCCGACCGATGTGGTCGATATGTGCATGAGAGAGAATAAGAAAGTCGATTTCGGCAGGGTTAAAATAAGGCCATTGGGCATTCAACTCCTGCATATCATCATCATTCCCTTGGTATAAGCCACAATCTAAGAGGACTTTATGCCCATTATCTAAGGTGAGGAGATGACAGCTACCCGTTACCTCTCTTGCAGCACCACAAAATTTTATCTTCATAGATATTTTTTAATCATAACTTTAATCTATTTTCAATTCCTTTTTGAGGAAACGTCCAGTGTGACTATGTTTAGACTTTGCTACGGTTTCTGGTGTACCTTCTGCTACGATAGTTCCTCCTCCACGTCCTCCTTCAGGTCCAATATCAATAATATGGTCAGCGACTTTAATAACATCCATATTGTGTTCGATCACTAAGATGGTATTGCCTTTATCTACCAATTTATTTAGGACTTTGAGTAAGAGTTGGATATCGGAAAAATGCAGACCAGTGGTAGGTTCGTCTAAAATATAGAAGGTCTGTCCAGTATCTTTTTTTGATAATTCTTTGGCTAGTTTGATTCGTTGCGCTTCCCCTCCTGATAAAGTCGTAGCGGATTGGCCTAGAGTGATGTAACTCAGTCCTACAGCCATTAGTGTATTGATTTTTCTGGCAATTTTAGGCATATCCTTAAAAAACTCGGCCGCCTCCGCCACATCCATATTCAATACATCATTGATATTCTTAGCTTTATAAATAATCTCGAGGGTTTCTCTATTGTAGCGTTTTCCCCCACAGGTTTCACATTCCACCTCTACATTCGGCAAAAACTGCATTTCAATGACTCTCAGACCAGACCCCCCACAAGTTTCGCAACGCCCCCCCTTTACATTAAAAGAAAATCGACCAGGTTTATACCCTCTGATTTTAGACTCGGGTGTACTAGCAAAAAGCTTTCGGATATCATCAAAAACCCCAATATAAGTAGCAGGATTAGAGCGAGGTGTTCGGCCAATAGGCTGTTGATCAATTTCAATAACCTTATCTACATGCTCAATGCCTGAGATGCTATCGTATTCCAGTGGTTTTTGAATACTATTGTAAAAATGCTGTCGGAGAATGTGGTAGAGTGTTTCATTAACCAACGTAGACTTGCCACTACCCGAAACGCCCGTTACACAAACAAACTTGCCCAAGGGGATTTTAAGATCAACAGACTGGAGATTGTTTCCTTTGGCTCCTTTGAGTTCGAGAAACTGTCCCGTTCCTTTGCGACGTTTTTTAGGAACTTCGATGCTTGTACGCTCGCTCAGGTAGTCGGCGGTGATTCCCGAGGCTTGCAAGAAACTTTCGGGAGAGCCTTGTGCTACAATTTCGCCCCCGAGTTTGCCCGCATGCGGGCCGAGATCCAGTAAATAATCTGAAGCCATCATAATATCTTTATCATGCTCCACCACTACCACAGTATTGCCAATTTCCGTCAATTCTCTCAAAGCCTTGATAAGCTGTTCATTATCTCGCTGATGCAAGCCGATACTAGGTTCATCCAAAACATAGGTAATGCCGGTAAGCTGCGATCCTATCTGAGTTGCCAAACGAATACGCTGCGACTCGCCCCCTGAAAGCGTACGTGCAGGCCGATCTAAGGTGAGATAATCTAAGCCCACATCCAATAAAAAGCCTAATCGTAATTTAATTTCTTTGAGTACATCTTGAGCAATCAGCCTTTGCCGCTCAGTCATTTGTACAGGCACCGTATCTATCCAATCGTGTAGTTCTTGAATATCCAGATGGGTCAGTTCAGAGATACTTCGGCCAGCCACTTTGAAATATAAGGCTTCTTGTTTGAGTCGAGAGCCTTTGCAAACGGGGCAGTCCATAATGGTCATAAACTCCTCTGCCCAAGTTCGTATTCGATCGGAGGTAGATTCATCATAATAGCGTTTGAGCATTCGAACAAGTCCTTCCTCTGCCAAGTTGTGTGTAAGATCTTGCTTGCCAAAGTTCCGAGCTTCAAAGCTCTTATCCCCCCCATACAAAATCACATTCAGTGCCTTTTCCGAAATTTCACTAATAGGCGTAGAAAAGGTAAATTTGTATTTCTTGGCAATAGCTCTAAGCTGTGTAAAGGTTAGGTTTTTGCGTACCTCCCCCAAGGGTACTAGCCCCCCTTGATTGATGCTCAAACTTCTATCAGGAATCACTAGTTTTAGATCAATTTCATTGACCTTCCCTAGCCCTTTGCAGTTGGGACAAGCGCCGTAGGGCGAGTTGAAAGAGAAGGTATTGGGTGAGGGTTCTTCGTAGGAAATTCCAGACTCAGAACACATCAAAAACTTGGAGTATTGGTGTATCTCCTCCGTTTCATGATCCATAAACATGATAAAACCCTTACCATATTTCAGGGCAATTTTGAGGGAGCTAGCAAAACGCTCTTTTCTAGGCTCAGAGACTTTGAGTCGATCTACCACGAGCTCAATATCGTGGGTTTTGTATCGGTCTATCTGCATACCTGGCGAGAGGTCGATCATATAGCCATCGATGCGCATTTTGCTAAAGCCTTGTTTGCGCATCTGATCAAAAAGCTCTCGATAATGGCCTTTGCGCCCCCGCACCATTGGTGCGAGTAAAACCCCTTTGCGCCCTTCAAAATGTTGAAAAATATGTTCTATGATTTGTTCCTCGCTGTATCGCTCCATTTTTTTGCCCGTTTTGTAGGAATAGGCATCGCTGGCTCGGGCAAAGAGCAGTCGGAGAAAGTCATAAATTTCAGTAACGGTTCCTACGGTAGAGCGAGGGTTTTTGCTTGTGGTTTTTTGCTCGATGGCAATTACGGGGCTCAGCCCCGTAATTTTTTCCACATCAGGACGCTCCATATCGCCTATAAACTGACGAGCGTAAGCGGAGAAGGTTTCCATGTATCGCCGTTGACCCTCTGCATAAATAGTATCAAAAGCCAAAGAAGATTTCCCACTTCCACTCACCCCAGTAATCACCACCAAACGGTTGCGAGGGATGTGTACATCAATATTTTTGAGATTATGCTCTCTTGCTCCCCATACATTGATATAGGTCTGTTCATTTGCTTCAAAATCCATAGATTATGCGATATCGTCCCTTTTTATGATTCCTTGAGCTCTTGGGCCTTATTCTAATCCATCAAAAACTCAAGGGACTTTTTTTTTGTTAAAATACTACAACTTACGCTATTTTCAGCCGATCTGGTATATTTTTTGATCAGAGATCTTTTTATTTTAACCATACTCCCCTCTATTCCAAACTTTGCAATAATACTGATTAAAGCGCAATTTTACCAATCTAATACAGAGTTTAGTTAGATTCCTACATAGTTTTATTTATTTGAGAAAACAGCATACATGTTCCAGCATTATACCTCCTATATTTTTTGTCTATTTATCATGCTTTCACTTTTTAGTGCTTGCGAACCTCAATCTCCAACCGCAGAACCCAATGAAATTTTAGCCTCTGATGACCCTCGTATTGGAGAAGCTATCGATACAGAATTGCAAGATCATGCTAGTACACATAGCGATTTCAATATTTTAGAACGTTCTGTTTATTTCAAGGTTTATAATTATGCAGATAGTTTACTCTTAGAACTGCTGAATACCCAACGCTTTCAACACGCTAGTGATTTTAACTGGACGATTCGTATTTATGAGCAGATTGGAGAGAAAAATGCCTTTGTACTTCCTGGTGGTTACCTCTACTTGTCTAAGGAATTGTTGTTATTTTTGGAAAATGAAGCTGAATTTGTGGGATTGCTAGCACATGAGCTCGCAGTTATTGACTCAAGAGTAGTAACAGAACGACTCAGATCAGAATTTTCGATCAGTTATTTGTTAGATATTGC
Organism: uncultured Saprospiraceae bacterium; assembly: GCA_964580485.1. Lineage (GTDB taxonomy): Bacteria > Bacteroidota > Bacteroidia > Chitinophagales > Saprospiraceae > Saprospira. The sequence goes on from CAZOLU010000268.1 coordinate 5,063, forward strand.
CTTGGGCGGGCAAGTTGAGGCTCCCGAAACGCTTAGAAATAGTGTGATGTATGGGGTTTACAGCAAAGAACAAGCGGTGACTGCAGATGAGCAATGCAAAGAGATCTTCTGTCCTACTGCTTATGATATTAGAGCCTATGCGGCTTTTGTAGGCCGAGCTGAGCAGAACAGCGATATTTCATGGATTAGATCTTACCCTCATTCTGGAAGTTGGTCCAATGATATTTATAATAGTTTTGATGTAAATACCTGTGGTGGAGAGCGAAGTAATCCTTCGGAGTATGAGGCTGTTCGAATGATGCTTGTTCGCTAATGCTGCTCTTGTTGCAAAAATTCAAAAAACGCTCCTTCTCGCATCGCATAGTCTGAAATAATCAAGTCTGTCTGAATATCGGCTGCCTCAATCAAAAACTCGACCACGAGCATAGCCACGATAATCAATTTGGCACGGCTTCTAGGCATTTTGGGCAAAGCTTTTCTAGCTTCATAATTTAAAGGCAATAATTGTTGATACAAAACCCTCAACTGGGCTAAGGTAATATACCCATAGGTGGCTTGTTGTTGGTGTGTGCCGATCATTGCCTCAAGCGCATCGAAAGTCCCCGAAGCTCCGATAAGGTATTTGGGCTTGAACTTTTCGATAGCAGGCTCTAGCGCCTTAAAGCCTTGTTTTAAAAACTTTTTTAAGTCATTCAACTCCTTAGGACTAATGGGATCAGTTTGTACAAATTGATAATACAAAAATGCTGCACCTAAGGGAAAGCTCTGTGACCAAAGATGTTCTGTTGCATTACAAACAATCAGCTCTACACTTCCGCCACCTATATCCACAATCAAGGCGGCCTCAGCCCCCAAGGGGGCAGCC
>CAZOLU010000269.1:0-5917 GCA_964580485.1 uncultured Saprospiraceae bacterium
GGCCAGATATTTACTATTCCTACCAATTTTTCCCAACGGCTAAGCGTTTTCACCTTTTTGCCTTAGAACCTGCGGGAGATCTAAGTTTTCTAGAAGGAGAAAATGTAAATTGGGCACAAGAATGTAACCGTATCCATTATACCATTGATGATTTTATCCGAGGAGGGTTTTTCCATACCAAACACATGAAAGTGGATATGCAAAAATCAGGAGTATTGCCTACTTTATTGGTATTTTTGGTGCGTTCAGGCAATACCGTGGTTAATGTACGTCCAGTGGCGATACAAGAGGATGGTACGGTTAAAGTAATTGAGGGCAATGATTTCTCCTCTGTTCGTATCGACTTTTTGGATGCCAATACCCAAGAACAGAAAACGGTCTTTTACCATTCTTGTGATATTTCGGATGCTGGGCTACAAAACCGACCTGAATTGTTGAAGCACATTCAAATGGTATCAAAAAATCGTACCTTTACCAAATCTGCAAGTTATTTGATGCACCGCCCTACTTTCGCCAAAGTTCGGGAAACTATCATTGCCAACGCAGTAGCGGTATTTCAGGATGATACAGCCATCCCTTATCAATATTACAAAGCCGATAACTGGAACTTTACTTTTTATGGTAAGTATACCAGTCCAATTCCGCTTTTTCAGGTACGCTTGCAAGAGGATTTAAGAGCTGTATATCAAAAGGAAGGCATCAAAGCACTGCCTTTCACTTTGGGCTATCACTCTTCACGCAACCATGATAACATGATGCTTGCTGTGCGGAAATAGTTTATTCATGATGTGCTTTTGTATGATCTAATTTTCTAATCGAACCCCCTTGGGATAAAATTAACGAATTCAATGAATGTTGTAATCACAGGAGCTACCAAAGGTATCGGTCGTGCTTTAGTCGACAAGTTTGCGGCTGAAGGAGCTAATATCGCGGTAAATGCTCGAACCATGGAAGATCTAACGGCTCTGGCTGCGGATATGATGCTTGCACATCCAGGCATGGAGTTTCTTTTTAAGACTACGGATATGTCTAAAAAAGAGGAGGTCAAAGATTTTGTAGCAATGGTTAAGGAAGAATGGCAAAGAATTGACGTCATTATCAACAATGCTGGGGTTTTTATTCCTTGCTCCTTGACGGAGGATGCGAATGAGGAGGCTTTTGAGTTGATGATGAATACAAATCTTTACAGCGCCTATTATTTAACACAGGGTTTGTTGCCATTATTGAAAGGGCAAAAAGGGGCGCATATTTTTAATATGTGTTCTATTGCTAGCTTTATGCCTTACGGAGCTTATGCCGTTTCCAAACATGCAATGCTGGGTTATTCTCGGGTATTGCGAGAGGAGCTTAAAGGAGCAGGAGTGCGTGTAACAGCAGTGATGCCTGGAGCTACCTATACCGCTTCTTGGGAAGGGAACACAGATCTTCCTCAAGAACGCTTTATGAAAGCTAGTGATATTGCCGAGGCAGTTTGGGGCTGCTATAACCTAAGTCCTCAAACTGTAGTGGAAGAATTAGTGCTACGACCTCAGGAAGGTGATATATAATTTGCTTATTGATGAAAAGGTCACAGAAAATTGACCTGATAGATCAAGCCAAGCGGTATCAATAAATAAGGGTTATCCCTTATTATTAGACCCAAAGCCTAGATGATATACGTCTTGTCTTTGGGTCTCTTAGTTTAAAAGCTTAGCATTTTAAATAAGAGCTACAAAAAAATAACTCAGCCTCAAGAAAAACTTAAAACTGAGCTATTAAATTAATTTTTAACTTGAAACAGGATTCTTTCAAGAGCAGATATTATCTGGCACAACTTTCTAGTACTGGCGGAAAGGCTTAAATACTTTAGTTTTTAGGTTGTTGTAACGCACTCCACTCATTTTATCATCCTCAATATCAATAATCATAGCCAAAACAGGCTTACGTCCGCTATCATCAATATAGTAGTAGTATTTATTACCACTTAACCCAGATAGGGTCTCAATGATATAGGTGTCGTTTTCACGAATAATATTGGTAATCATATATAGTTGCGACTCGCTGTCGGTAATGTGTACCAATATACCATCTTTCAAGCCTACAAAAAACTGATTTTCATCCGAGGTTTCAGAGCTTGGAGCTCTTTGCCCAATTTCCTCAGCAGTGTAGTCTTGAAAAGTACTTGTAGAACTAGAGTAGAAAAAGAAGCCATCCGCTTGTGCCATTGCTGCAAAACTCATTCCCAAAAAGCAAAGGCAAAACACTAGTGTTTTCATAAGTTTAGTAAGTTTTAATTAAGTAAAAAAATAAAAATGTATTAAAGCTTATTCAAAAACTGATCCTTTTTTGTACAGAACGGGTGATTTTAGTACTTAATACAATGTCCAGAAAGTAATTTTATGCATCTTTTTTGGAGAGCGCTGAAAGTGCGACATCCAAGCTGCGAGGCGGTAAAGCCCCTCGCACAACATTATGTAATAACTTAGCGGACGCTGTACTTAATACCTCATTTGTTAATATGTAAGTAGGCTAGATCCTTAAAACTTTTCTTTACAACGGTTGTTTTTAAGTAAAAGTTCATTATATGGTTTATTTGTACCTTTGTTATATGCTATTTTCTACAGAACTAACCCTTTTTCAATATAATAGCCCCAAAGAAGTTGACTCTTGGCGAATTGTCAATGATGGCGTTATGGGAGGACTATCCAAGTCGCATGTAGAGTACCTAAAAGATGTGAGCTGTATGCGTTTTATGGGTTATGTTTCTTTAGAAAACTATGGGGGATTTGCCTCTACTCGTAGCCAACCCAAAGATTTTCAACTAAGTTCATATAAAGGTATCAAAATTCGTCTAAAAGGAGATGGAAAGCGATACAAATTTAGAATAAGAACCAATGATAATTTTGATGGAATGGCTTACAGTATTGACTTCCAAACCAAAGCTAACGAGTGGTCTACACATAGCTTTCTATTTGCCGAGATGAATGCTACCTTTAGAGGAAGAGTATTCAAAGATCATCCTCCTATTCAGCCCGAAGCCATTCGCCAACTAGGGTTCTTAATTGCAGACAAACAAAAAGGAAATTTTAAACTGGATATAGATTGGATCAAAGCCATCAAGTAAATCTATTTTTAACGGTTTATTTAGACTCAACTATTTGGTAATTAGAAAATAATGCCTATCTTTGTGCCCGCTTTTATAGAAAATGATTTTTCTCAAAAAGTTCCGATAAAGTGATTTTTAATCAAAAATACATACATGGAAAAGATCAAAAATGCGAAAATGACTAAACTTTTTGTAGTTTATCTAGGCGCAATGATTTCTGGAGCTATCCTGCTCAATCTATTCTTTTCAATTAGTCCCCAAGCTACTACTCTTGCTACTCTCCCTACTGAAGATGAAACCGAAGATCTTCAACTTTTTGCCTCTAAGGTGCAATGTTTAATGGAAGATCAATGGAATACCTTAAATCTTGAACACAAAGATGTTACTGGTTTAAAATCAGTGGTTTATAAAAAGCGGAAAAAAGTAAAACAAGCTGCTTACCGTGCAAAAATTGCTTCCTACCGTACGCCCAAATACCCTCCTGTTCCTGTAAAGTACAAAGGGGTTTTAGATAGTGCCAAATGTGAGATGATCCGTTCAGAAATCACTGCAGTTTCTAAAAAGTATCTAGGTCGCCCTTATATCTATGCAGCTAAAGGACCAGAAGCTTTCGACTGTTCAGGTTATACGGCTTACATCATGCGTTTATTTGGCATTGAGATTTCTCCCGGTTCTCGCTACCAAGCTAAGCAAGGTAAGCATGTGGATTTGAAAGATGCTAGGGTAGGGGATCTCTTGTATTTTAGCCGTTATGGTAAAGGTGGGATGGTTACTCATGTGGGATTAATCTTGGAAAATGATGCAGAGGGTATTACTGTTATTCATGCGAATGGTCCTCGTCATGGAATTATGATTGAAAATGTAACCAAGTCATCCTACTGGAAAAATAAAATCTTATTTGCCCGAAATGTAATTGATCCTGTTGTTCCACAAGAGCAAAAGGTATTTGCCGAAAAATAAGATCCTGATCCTCATCAGAAAAGTAAAAATAAAACCCAATTGGAGCTAAGATTCCAATTGGGTTTTATTATTTTCGGCTTGATAATTCTTTTTTTAGTGTTTCAATAAAACAAGCACATGCCAACAGATATAGAAATTGCACAACAAGCAAAAATGCAACCTATTTTTGACATCGCAGCAAAACTAGGTTTAGCCAGCGAAATGGTAGAACCCTATGGACATTACAAAGCAAAGGTCGATTTTAATGCGTTGAAGGATCAAGACGAGCAGGCCAAGCTAATTTTAGTGACAGCAATCAGCCCAACTGCAGCTGGAGAGGGCAAAACGACAACTTCTGTGGGCTTAAATGATGGATTAAATGCAATAGGTAAAAAAGCTATGGTGGCTTTGCGAGAGCCTTCTATGGGCCCCTGTTTTGGAGTAAAAGGTGGCGCCGCCGGAGGCGGCTACGTACAAGTAGTACCCATGGAAGATATCAACCTCCATTTTACGGGCGATATGCACGCCATTACCGCAGCTACCAATCTGCTTGCCGCTATGATCGACAACCATATACATCAAGGCAATAGCCTCAATATCGACCCTCGCCGAATTACCTGGCGCAGAGCCGTAGATATGAATGATCGTGCCCTACGGCAAATCAACATCGGTTTGGGCGGAGTAGGAAATAGTATGCCTCGTGAAGATGGTTACGATATTACCGTAGCTGGAGAGGTGATGGCGATTCTTTGCCTAGCAACAGATTTGCAAGACCTCAAAGAGCGCTTAGGAAATATTATTATTGGACAAACGCGTGATCGCCAAGATATTCGAGCTCGACAGTTGAACGCGCATGGGGCGATGACTGCCTTATTGAAAGATGCACTCAAACCCAACTTGGTGCAGTCGCTCGAAAATAACCCCGCTTTTATTCATGGAGGCCCTTTTGCCAATATTGCTCATGGTTGCAATAGTATCTTAGCAACCAAAACCGCTTTAAAATTAGCAGATTATGTGGTAACGGAGGCTGGGTTTGGCGCTGATCTAGGTGCAGAAAAATTCCTGAATATCAAATGCCGAAAAGCCAACTTAACCCCAAGTTCCGTAGTGCTTGTGGCGACTATCAAAGCCCTGAAAATGCAAGGAGGCATGGCCAAAACAGAATTATCTACTCCAAATCTAGAAGCCCTGCGCCAAGGTGCCGTCAATTTAGAGCGTCATATTGAAAATATACGTAAATTTGGTCTTCCCGTGGTCGTTGCCATCAATCACTTCAGCGCAGATACTCCAGAGGAAATCTCCGCCGTTCAACAAATTGCAGCCGACAAAGGGGTGAAAGCTATTATTTGTAAGGGCTGGGCAGAAGGTGGTGCTGGTATGACCGACTTGGCCGAGGCGGTAGTAGAGCTTTGTGAACAAGATTCTGATTTTCAGTACCTCTATGCCGATGAGCTGTCTTTGCAAGCCAAGGTAGAAACGATTGCTCGTGAAATTTACCGAGCAGATGCCGTAGATTGGGCGCCTAAGGCCTTGCGTAAACTCAAAAAATATACAGAGCAGGGCTTTGGTGATCTGCCCGTATGTATTGCCAAAACACAGTATTCCTTTTCTCACAACCCTAAGCTTTTGGGGGCTGCTACGGGCTTCGATTTTCCCGTTAATGATGTACGGCTCTATGCTGGTGCTGGCTTTGTGGTGGCTTATGCTGGAGCTATTATGACCATGCCCGGATTACCCAAAGTGCCTACGGCAGAGCTCATTGATGTAGATAGCGAGGGGCGTATCAGTGGGTTGTTTTAGAACAGATTCCTTATATTTTCTGTGTTTTATGCATCTGAGTATGTACTTAGCGTGACCCAATTTTTGTTCTATGGAATGAATTCCATAGCTGCG
>CAZOLU010000270.1:0-5900 GCA_964580485.1 uncultured Saprospiraceae bacterium
GGATTTAGATTCAGAGGCTCAGCTTAGAATGTTTAAGGCAGGGCTAATGCTTGGGCTCCGTAAATTTTATCAAGGGAATCCGGCTCACCTCCGATTATTAGATTATGCAGAGTACAATCAGCAGATGTCTAAAAAGGACCGTTTTTTATTGATCTTGGATGAGATTCCTGGAGGAACAGGCTATCTAGCCAAGCTTTTCAATCCTAAGGCGCTGAACAAAGTCCTGGAGCTAGCCTATCAAGAGATTGCAAACTGTGCCTGCCAATTGCAAGCTAAAGATGGCTGCTATCAATGTATTTATACTTATACCAATCAATATCACCGAAAACAGTTAAGCCGTTCAGAAGCAGAGAAGATCTTCAAAGATATTGTTGGTGATGTCAATGATTGGACCTTTGAGAAATATGGTTTTACAGATACAAGGAATAATGGACAAATTGAGGAGTCTGAATTAGAAAAACGATTTGTTAACCTTCTAAAAGAATATCTTAGTCCCCAAAAAACGGAGAAAAACCCTGACACCTTTTTTGAAAGTAGCCTTGCTGCGGATAAGCTGGTTTACAACCTAAAGCTCTACAATAATCAAGAGCGAGTCCACTATTTCTATCAGATGGTACCTGAGGTAGATTTGGATAGCCGCCAAGGAGTTGAGTTGCATACCCGACCTGATTTCATTTTATATTGTACCGATATTAAAAAAGATAATCAATCTGTAGAAGGCGCTAATGAGAGCATACCGCCTATTGCTGTTTATTTAGATGGTTATCAATATCATGCTTCTAAAGAGAATGACCGATTCCCTGGAGATTATAAAAAACGACAGGCGATCAATGCGTCTAATCATTATCTGACATGGACCTTGAGTTGGAAAGACCTAGAACTTTTTGAAGCCTCTATGAAAGAAGATGCAAGGGCAGATGAAGTTGAGGATGATATTTATCGAAGCTTTAATCAAAAAATCTTAGCTCATTTTTTAACCCCTCAACTAGCTATATTTGATAATATGGATGAGCATTGGTTGTTTCAAGCAAAGAATAATATGTTCCGCTTTTTAGGCCTTCTGAAAAATAGTTTTCAAAAACAATCTATTAAAAACTATTTGAATCAAGAGGTTCAGCGTATTTTATTCTTCTGTCAAAAATCGATTTTAGGGCTAAGTATTCAGAAAGCGGATTATGCTAATTTGCCTGCTAGTTTTAATGAAGACATAGCTACTTATCAAATGCCTTCAGACCTCGAAAATCAAATTTTAAAAGGCTATACTACTTTAGACCAACTCTATCATTCCCCCAATTTACTCCATCGTATCTTTATTGAGATCACTCAACCAAAAAATGGGAGTAATGGACTAAAACTAATTGGAGCCCTTGCTATTACCAAAGATAAGGAAAGAGGTGAATGGGACAAAACTAGTTGGGAAAACTTCTGGAGAATCTTTAATCTATTGCAGTATCAGGAGAATATAAACTTTCTAATTGAAGGTATTTCAACTATCGCATTTAATGCTACAGAAACTGAAGAGGTAGATTCTTTCGATGAGGTACTAGAAGAATTTGAGGAAGAGTATCATACACTTGTGACCAAACTTTTAGCTAGAAATATCGAATTTAACAAGGATGAGTACTTCGCCCTTAATTCAGAAGATGGGGAAATACTTGCCGAAGCTATTTTGGGGCTTGAAAAACATAAAATCATTGTTGAGCCACTAGATGAAGACTCGGAGAAGCTTTTCAAAAAACATAATTACAAAATACTATCAATTGGAGAGCTACTAGGAATTATTGACACCCTTTAAAATTGACCACTTATGAAACTGTTTATATATGATGAGTTTTTTGATGCTTTTGCTCAATTACCCAAAAAGATCCAAAAAAAGACGCGAGAGTTCTTGAAAAAATTTAGAAAGGATCCTACTTCTAGTGCAATTAACTATGAGAAGATCTCGACATTCAAGGATCAACAATTAAGAACTGTTCGTATTGACCAAACTTACCGGGCTATTGTTCATCAACCCAAAGAAGGGGATCAATACCATTTACTTTGGGTCGATCATCATGATAATGCCATGGACTGGGCTAAAAATAAAGTTTTTAGCTGGAACAACCTGACACAGACCTATCAAGTATATGAAACAGAAGAAAAGGATGCTCCTATGGAGAATGTTACAGTAGAAGTTCCTACTATTACTGGTCCTCTAGTCGATATTAGTAAAGATCAACTATGCCAGATTGGAGTTCCTGAAGTATTACTTCCCTCTGTGCTTAAAATCAAGGATTTGGATGATCTTGATGCGATGACCAACTATCTTCCCAAAGATACTTTCGAGCACTTATTTTACTTATTAGATGGTGTTGATATACGTACAATCATTAGTGAGGTTGAAGAAGGGTTGAAGAAAACGGATAGCTTTGAAGAGGCAAGTCTGTCGCCTAATAATCAGCGGTCTTTTTACTTTGTGGAGGATGATGAAGCCCTTGAAATGGCTTTATCTGGAGAGCTGTCAAAATGGAGGTTATATTTGCACCCTAGTCAGCACCTCATTGCTTTTAGTAATAACAAGGGACCTGTAAAAGTAACAGGTGGTGCAGGAACGGGTAAAACAGTCGCAGCACTTCATCGCTTGAAATATCTTGCGGGTTTACTTCCTCCTAAATCTAAACCTATATTCTTCACAACTTATACCAAAAGGCTGATTAAGAACTTAGCAGAACAGATTGCGTCTTTTAAAATCCCTCAAAATCAATATGTTGTTCAAAACATACATGCTTATGCTGTGGAGCTTGCTCAAAGCTATAACTTAATCGAAAAAGATGCTACCATCATTGACTTTCTTCCTGAAGAAAAACGCTTATCTCTTTGGGAGCAGGTCCTAGATCTGAATTTATCCAAATTCAGTGCTTCGTTTTTAAATGATGAGTACTTTGAAGTCATTACACTCAACAATATAAAAACGGAGAAGGACTACCTGCGTATCTCTCGTATCGGACGGACTGAAAAAATGGGACGGAAAGATCGGAAAAAAGTCTGGAAACTGGTTGAACAATATTTAGAGCTAAAGGAGAAAGAACGTAAATACAGTTTAGATGAGCTCATCAACCTTTTGTCTGAATACCTTCAAGAGCATCCCGAAAAAAAGCCTTTCTCTCATGTTATATGTGATGAGATCCAGGACTTTTCTAATGTAGAACTTCGCCTTTTAAGACTATTAGCTCCTGAGGGGCCTAATGACCTGTTTCTTGTAGGGGATCCTCTGCAAAAAATTTATGACAAACGCATCAATTTCAAAAAATCTGGGATCAATATTGCTGGGCGCCGCAGTAAAAAATTGCGCGTTAATTATCGAACGACTGAAGAAATTAAACGCTTTGCAGTCTCGACAATTAAGGATGTGGATTATGATGATTTTGAAGGAGAGGCTGAAGATAAAAAAGGCTATGTTTCTTTGATGCATGGCGATAAGCCTATCTATCAAATGCTTTCTAATGAAAATGAGGAGATCAAATACATTTTAGATCTAATTCATGAACTTACTGAGGTCTCTGAAGAGCAAAAGCAGGCTTACCATTTTTCTGATATTTGTATCGCCGGACGAACAAAGAATATCATTAAAGGAGTTAAGACAATGCTTCATAAAGAGGAACTTCCTTATTATGAACTTTATTTGGATAGTCAAAAAACTGGTCATTCGAATGGCATTCGCCTATCTACTCTACATACCCTCAAAGGTCTTGAATTCAAGGTAGTCATTCTTGTAGGTATCAATGATCACAATATTCCGCTCATGCCCTATGATGCTCAAAATTGGACTTCGGTAGAAAAGAAATACCATATTAAAAGAGAAAAAGCTTTGATGTATGTGGCCATGACTCGTGCTATTCATAAGTTGTATTTGGTGGGGAGTGGGAAGGCTTGTGGGTGGTTTTAGTGCGCGCTCCCTCAGTTGGCTCTAAACCAATTAAAGCATATTGCCCCCCCCTTTCGACTAGCATTTGTGATATTTTGTGTATACTTAAAGTGACATTTAAGAGTCTCTTGGGCAATCCATTTACCGGTCAATCCACTGACCATAACCTGCAAAATTGACCAAGTAAATGTAGCCTTGCTTTTCTGCTGCATGATACCATTCCTGAGTATAATTTGTTCCGTTTTTAGCGTCATATGCTTTTGAATCTTCTAGAGTGTATACAACTATTTCATTAACTCTGTAGCCTGATAATATTAGCTGAGAACCATCACTTAATAATTTCTGCTCAGAAATGGCTCGGATTGTTGTTCCTAATTTACTATCCACTTTCTCTACTAGATTATTTTTTGGATTAAATTTTAAGTAAACACTATTGCTAACCCATATTTTTTGAGCTAGTCCAGTAATTGCAAAATTATTAGGTTCTTTGACAAATTGTGTGAATTATCTTGTGGCCGCCAAAATCCTAAGCCTCATGTGCTTAAAATTAGGTAACCCTAAAGAAATGCGTTTGAAATCTGAAAACTACGGAAAAGTATTTTAACTTAATGATTTTCATTAGTTTACGGATTTAAGCTGACTGCGAAAATCCTAGATTAGCTATGTAATTTTCAATTAAGATTCAATCTATCTAAAGAAATCATTGTAAGCTCGATTATATCGGCAATTCAACTTCATGAGAAGTACAGGTAAAATCCAACTTTTGATGCAGTTTAAAAGTACCATATTATCGGGCTTTCAGGACTTTTCTGTAGTTTTCAGTTAAGAATTGATCTTACAAAGTACCAAAATGACAATCCCTCCAAAAAAACTCCCCAACTCCCCAACACAAACAGCAAAACACAGCCACCCAAAAACAAAAATCCCCTTAGATAAAATCTAAGAGGACTTTTTAATCATCAAATTGGCTAATCAATAATCATCCTTCCAAAAGCTATCCAAAGGCCAGTTCATTTTTCTACGTTCTTCTTCCAGATCCACTTCAATAGGTTGTTCTACGCAGTAAGTTCTTGGATCTTTTCTCGGAATTCTAGATTGCTGCAATTGAAGCATAATATTATCGTAAGGAGGTAGATGTTCTAAGTCAAAATTATCAACCTTCCAGATACTATCTGCTTGAATGAAGCTCAGCTTGACTCGAATTTCAGGATAGCGTCTGCGAGGATGAACAATCCCAAATTCTGGACTTTCTCGATGTCCTCCTCTCTCTTTAATACTTCCATCCATTACCCGCATCTCAAATTCGATATAGCCACTATCCTTTTCAAAATAAAGATCCCGGAAATACAACCAATAGTCAATCCAATGTTTATAACTCTCAGGCGAGTAGGTGAATATTAACGGTATTTCAAAATCTTCTAAATATGGACGAGTTTCATCCATTCGCCAGTTGATTCCAAAGGAAGTTCCTCTTTCACTTGCTACCCTTGATAAGCTATTACCACTCACATATAGTTTAGGCTTACAACTATCTATTTCATCGATACAAAGTCTGTAATATACTTGCAAACTATCATGTAAAAGCATTAGTCGAAGAGACGCTTCTGACGCTCTAATAATATCAGGATCTTTAGCCAAGTCGGCTGTGGGGTTGCTTGTTTTAGCAGGGCTTTTCTGACTAGTATGGCAAGCCGAGACAACAAGCAATAAGAGCGATAAATAGAAAAATATAGCCTTTTGCATAGTTCCATGAGTATTCTTGTTTATTGGGTTAATAGAACATACACTTCAATAGATTGAATTTGATTGCAACTAGTCTAGGAACTAATTGAAAAAATTCATAGGTAAATTTAATGATTTTTAGATGAATTGCAAAGACCCCGCAAGTTGTCTACTAAAATTGTAGATAAAAAGTGTAATTGCACAAAATGGGAATACGCATGAAAAATCATTTAAGAATTGATCTTACAAAGTACCAAAATGACAATCCCCCCAA
>CAZOLU010000271.1:0-5900 GCA_964580485.1 uncultured Saprospiraceae bacterium
ACTATACACTGCGTAGTGGTACCTCTGGAGCGATTCGAACGCTCAATGGATCCGGGTCTAAGCCGGTTAGCTGTGCCGATTTGCATAATCCACAGAGGCAAATTGATTTGAAGGTTAAATAAGTGGGCGTGGAGGGACTCGAACCCCCAGAGCACAATGCACCTGATTTACAGTCAGGCCCGCTACCAGTTACGGTTTACACTCCCATAAAAAATACCCGCAATGTCAAAGATCATTCTAATTAGCTATTGTCAATTGCTCAACAAATTCTAATTGATGGTATGGGTAGCAGGACTCGAACCTGCGACCACTCGCTCCCAAAGCGAGCATTCTGCCAACTGAACTACACCCATAATTCTCCCATTTAGACTCTAAAGTCTATTCAAGTACTTCTTTTAAGACATAGATTGAGTGTTTCAACTTTTAAAGTTGAATTTACTAATCTTTTATATACTTAATTTTGATGTGCGAGCATAACTTTACTATTAAAGTATTGACTCAACACTTTTGAACTAAGTATAAAATGTTTGCTGAAAGAAGCCGACGCCCAATGAGGGGAAGAGACTGCAAGCGATCAGGAGGGAGAGCGACCGCTCACAGTATGGATCTCTTATTTAGGCGGGGCGTTGATGTCCAAATGTATCATTTGAAGTCAATACCCCAGCACCGTCAGCGCTATCGCGCACATGCCCATCTGCACTATCATCAGTTACCCAGTGTGGCTTTACATCTGGATTGGGTGCAGGAGCAGGGATGGCTTGTGCCGCAGTAATCATAGACTGCTTTTCCATCCAACCGAGTTCTTTCCATGTGTTCCACTTCATGTCTTTACGGTTTTGAGGTTAAACAATATTATTTCTTATATTTTAATTTTGCCTAATTTTTTACTATTTGTAGTTGTAATGGCAAAATTATTATTTAGTTACTGTCTCTATTGCAAAAGATGCGCCAAAGCAATCTTTTGGTGTGTCGCCTAGCTCTAAATGCTTTATGCATAGTATTTTGAGCAGACTGTTAAAAAAATGTCAAAGAAAAACAACGAATAAATAGTGTTGAATCGTCGGTGATTTCTAATATTTCCTGTCAATCTGGCTATTTTGCGCTTTAGCAAAAGCCTTTTTGGCATTTAGAGAATAAGATATATGTATATATCTGTGATTTCTCAAAACGAAAAACTACAATTAGAAATACCTTCTGCAGGTGTTTTTAATAAAACAGAAACAATATGTGAAGTGAGTTTCGGTTTGTAGTTTTTCATCAACTACAAACCTGAAAAGGAGGGTAGTTGGTTAGCTTATATCTCGCTTAAAGCTATGATTGCGATAAATCCCAAAGCAATTTTCATCTTCATGACGAATCACATTACTGCCTGGGAGAGAGAGCTGCTGCTCTGCATCCGATACAAAGCCTAGCTCTGCCACTAGAGGCCAGCTATATCTTGCTATGGATTGGGCATTATTTAATGTGATATTTTTCATCTTAGAATGAATTTGTATGCTTTTGTTTTGTAAAATGAATTTTGTTTTGTTTCGCAATTCTGATAACTAAACTATTCAATTTTTGATTAAGTTCCAAAGTGTAAAAAAAAACTTTTATTTTTTTCTTGACTTTGAAAATCAGTATTGATGTGGTTTTCATTATCAAATACACCCATATAACTGCCCAAATGAAAGCTTTAGTTCCAATAGCCTGTAAAAAAATCAGTACTAATTAAAAATGTAGACTTAATTATTTGATTTATATGTAGTTAGAGTTGTATATTTTTTTTGTTGCTTAATTAAAATAGGAATAGATCCAACTCAATGTAGGAGAATAAGAACCTTAGAGTTGGCATAAATACTAGCTTTGAGCCTTTTAAAAACCTCTAGATTGATTTTAGTTGAATCACTTTTTGATTTCCTGTATACTCCTTGTAGTCTGACTTTTACCTAAGATTATAGGCTATCAACTAGCTTAGTGATTGTCGTCAATTTTAAATGAGCTGGCATATTGTTTGGGAATATAAAAGGATCGTATCTACTTAATTTTAAAAGACTACTATCATGAATTTATCTAGAATCACTTTAATGTTGGCTACTGTTGTAGCATTAGTTGTACTCTCCAATTCTTGTCGAGAAGCTGAAGCTTCTGTGGATGTGAATCAGGATCGAATTTTTACTTATTATGAACTCTATTATAATCAGAACACGGACAAGACCACTGCTATTGCTCGTTTTACCTTTGGAGATGCCTTGGGTACTCCTCTGGAGTTATCAACTGGAGCTACGGTAACTGCCAATGGGCAAAGTTTGGCTTTTAAGGCTTGGAATAATTATGAGTTAGAGCTTGCTGGAAATGTTGATTCTGTTACCTTTGAGTATACGGATATGGATGGAAACACTTTTAGAAATACACTGAATCAGGTAGAGATTGCTTATCCTGCAAATTTAGATACTATTCCTCGTAATGCTGCCTATGACTTAATATGGCAGGGGCCAGCTTTGCAGGCTGACGAAAAAGTTATTGTGACGGTCAATGGTATCAATGAAGGTGATGCTCGTATTTTTGAGCAGAATAGTGCGGGTGCTACCAATATTATTTTGGATAAGAATAAGTTAGAGCAGATGGGACAGGGGACTGGTACAATTTGGATGGATCGGGTGTATTCTCCAGCTATTCAAGAATCTCCTAGTGCTGGAGGTACTACCAAGAGCAAGTATCGCCCAAGCAATGCAACGGTTTACTTACAGTAAATGAGGCTTGTATAGTACTAGAAATGAAAAACCTCAGGGCTATCTAGCCCTGAGGTTTTTATGATTTGCATCGGCGTGAGGCTGCCTAGTGGGATTTTACCACTCGGCGATTCACTCGATAACCATCAATAGAGAGTGAGAGAATATAAGTCGCTGCAGGCAGATCTCCCAAGTCAACAGATAAGGTGTTGATTCCTACCACTACATTGGCTTGTTGATTCAAAAGTGAACGCCCCACCATATCATAGACCTCAATATTCATATCATTATCTCGATCTGCTTCAAATTGTACTCCAAATACCCCATTGGCAGAAGGGTTGGGTACCACTGTAACATAAGAAAAACGATCTGCATCCTCACGGGTCAAGGCTACGGTGTGTGTAGTTTCAGTATTACCATCATAATGCACTAATTGAAGGCGATAGTATTTGGTGCCTACACCAGGATATTCATCAACATGCTCATAGTTTTGAAGGCTATTCGATTGTCCCACCGCATTGACCGTAGCGATGGCTTCAAAGTTGACCGCGTCTGTACTACGTTCAAGAACAAAATGGCTCAAGCCTTCCTCCTCTGCAGTGCTCCACTTGAGGCGATTGTGCTCTTCCTCTTTATGCCCAGCAAAACTATGTAAGCTGGTATTGAGGAGTGTTACCGTAGAGGTAATGGTAAAGACATCTCCTC
Source organism: uncultured Saprospiraceae bacterium (assembly GCA_964580485.1). Classification (GTDB taxonomy): domain Bacteria; phylum Bacteroidota; class Bacteroidia; order Chitinophagales; family Saprospiraceae; genus Saprospira. Next base: position 3,417 of record CAZOLU010000271.1, read on the forward strand.
CCTCTGTATCTACAATAACTAGGTAAGTTTCACCAGGGTTAGCATTGGTTGTGAGTGTAAGTGGACCCATAGGCGCACCAGAGGTAGCACCTGTTCCTGCATCATCACAATCTACAAAAGTTCCTCCTGTGATGGTTGGACAGAGAGCATCTACGGGGCCATAAAGAGCAGCTTGAATGCCCGTGATATTTCCTCCAGGGTTGATAACATCTACCTGTAGGGTAGAGGGCGCGCTAGCATCACATTCTACGGTATAGAAAATAGGTGCTTGTGTTAGATCAAGTGTACCAGAACAAGCAAAGCGAGCAGCCTGACCAATAGAGAGGAGGTAAAGATCATCCATCTCATCGGGCTCATCGGGGCGAGCATTGATTGCTCCGACGTTGTAGGGTGGTACACAACTGTTGTCAACAGTTTCGGTAAAGGTAGCACCTGCATTGGTAGCAGTTTGTGCACCTGCACAGCCATCGGAAGTGTCCCACCAATCTACAGTAGTAGATACTCCATTGCCAGAAGTTTGTGTAGTGGGGGTGATGTTGAGGCTCATGCCAACAAAGTCGAGGCATGCACCGCTGCATAGGCTTGCAAAAGCTACAGACCAAAGATCTCCTACGCTAAGTGGAATACCATCGCTATCTCGATAGTTGAGTGCAAAGACTTGACAGTTGGCGCCGCCTGTGGCGGCTGCAATACTCGCAAGGTCGAAACTGCCAGCAGGGGCAATCGCTTCTACATTATCGTTGCAAACTAGGCAGTAGGTCTGACTGTGTGCGCTTGTTTCAAAACCTGTAGTTGTTTGACTAAAAGTTTCATATTCACAAATAGTCGTTTCATCACAAACCACAATAGGACATCCAGCACCATAGGCTGCAGAATAGTCTAAACAGTTGCTTGCATTATCACCATAGTCTGTAACATCTGACCAGGGTTGTCCAGCATTTAAAAGTGCTAAGACGGCAGGTGTTTCTGCATTGTCAAAGTTGACGGCATAAAGGTTGTAGTTTCCGGCAGGAACCCCTAAGAAATCAGGAGTAGTACCCACTGCATAAATATTTCCATCTATATCAACCAAGACAAAGCGTTGGGTGTATAGGGTGGGGTCAGCGGCATTACCAGCAGGAGGAGTACTCTGTGTAATGCCAGTAATATCGTTAATAAAATCGCACTGTGCTTTTATTGGTTGTACAAGTAAAATACTAGCAAAAACTAGTAAAAATGTTCCTATACAACAATATCGACACTGCTTATATAAGTAGGTCATATTATTTTTAATTTTTTAAGATTTACAATAGGAACATTCTATTACCAACTACCTGCATCTGCTTCACAAGGAGGATTGGTGACAATAGTACAATCGGTACTACCAGCACCTCCCGTTTGCTGAGCTGTGACAACCTGTGTTTGGTTGGCATAGTTGGTAATCAACAAAATATACACTTCGCCAGTTTGAGCACCTACAATATTCGCAGTTTCTGTATTAGAGCCAGAGAAACTACAGTCAATAGGAGTTGTTAAACTTCCGCAACTAGCTTGGGCCGCAGCAAGATCAGTGAAAGGCCCCCAAAGTGCATAGTCAATATCAGCACCTGCAGACATGTCGAAAGTAATATCGCCAGGGTTGTCAATCTCAAAGTAGAACCAAGTAGGATTAGGCTGAGAAATTAGACACCCATAATCATTACCTGGGTCGACTACATCTGCATCTGGCCCACCTTCTTGGGCGGTGAAGGTAAGTCCTGAACTAGTACAGATAGGATCCATTACTCCACAACTTGTATTAGTTGGAGGAGGTGCTGGAGAGGTGACACAAATGTCAAAAGTTCCATTTGTAGGTGTCGATGAACTCCAGCTGTAGATCCGTACAAAATAGGTGTTTCCAATAGTAAGCCCTGTGAGTAAAACATCGGCTTCAGAATCTTGACAAACTAAGGATGTACCCGCACAGGCATCTAGTACTTCTACTTCTGAGTCGAAGTTGGCATTACGAATAATAAGTGCAGAGTCGTTGGTAGCAACAAAAGAGTACCAAACATCGTCATCTGCTGTTCCACCACAACCTGCTAGCGATTGCGTAGCATCTATAACCGTGCCTGGCGTTGCAGAGCAAGAGCCTGCAGGCTCATGTGTTAAGCTCACTGCGCTAGCACAAGCGTCATTGGCAGGAGGAGTACCACCGCCGCCACCATTGTCAACTACACAAATATCGAAAGTGCCAGTAGAGTTATTGCCAAATTCCCAAACTCGGATAAAAATAGTGCTTCCGGGAGTTAAGCTATTGTTGGTAATCAGTGGCATCGTTCCAGTACCTCCATCATCATTACATGAGATGAGTGTTAAGGCACCACAAGTACCACTGTAAATAGCCATCCCACCATCTGTAAATCCACCATTATCAAAAGCTTCAAAAGTTAGATCACCTGAAGCCGGAACAGTTACCGAAAACCAGACATCTCCACCAGAATAGTTGGCACAACCTGGATCAGG
>CAZOLU010000272.1:0-5895 GCA_964580485.1 uncultured Saprospiraceae bacterium
GGTCATCTGAACTTGTGCAGTAGTCAGGAGGGGCAATGAAAGGCATAGTATAAGAGAAGCAATACTTAGTAGAATTCTGCGCATGGTCTAAGACTTTAGTTGAATTAAGTGCTGATCCGTCAACATAAGGTGGTTGATTTCTAAATAATAAAGATACTGATTTATGACTAAGAATCTAAATCCTAAAACGGATAAAAAATAGGTTTTGTTATTCAACTGTTAAGGATTGAGTTGAATTTAGTCTCTGATTTGCTGATATTGGTTTAGCTCTACCAATAAGATTAGCGCTCTTTTATTTTTAGGGACTGGGGAGGTTTTTATATAAAAAATCAGGTATAAACTTTCCTTTTTAGGAAAGAAATAAGACTTTTGTATAGCCAAAGCGAAAAACAGCTGTTTATTTCACTGCCCTTCAGGCACAATATGGTATGCTATGAAACTACAATTAAATATTCTACTTATTAGCTTCTTATTCCTTAGTCTTGGTCTACAAGCACAGGATAATGGCCAGACCGTAAGAGGACGTGTGATGGACAAGGAGACCAAACAACCTCTAATAGGTGTAAGTGTATTTGTGCAGGGCAGTGATCCTATGATTGCCACCGCATCTGATTTTGAAGGTAACTTTGAGTTAAAGAATGTGCCTTTGGGGCGACAAACAGTCTCTGCTCAGTACATGGGCTACAATCCTTTTTCTACCAAAGACCTGATTATCACCGCAGCAAAAGAGGTTTATCTAGAAATAGAATTGATTGAATCTGTTCAGCAAACAGAAACGGTAGAGATCACAGCAAGTAGTGCTGGTACTGGTAGCAATCGCCCTTTGAATGAACTTTCGGTGGTGAGTACTCGCTCTTTTTCAGTGGAGGAAACACAGCGTTATGCAGCTTCGATCAATGACCCTGGGCGGATGGTGATGGCATTTCCAGGCGTACAGTCCAACAACGACACTGAGAATGATATTGTCATTCGAGGAAACTCTGCTACGGGCTTGCTTTGGCGCGTAGAGGGCTTGGATATTGCCAATCCCAACCACTTTGCACGCCCTGCGACTTCGGGGGGGGGAATTACGGTGTTTAGTGCCTCTTTGCTGAGCAATTCAGATTTTTCTACTGGTGCTTTTGCAGCAGAATATGGTAATGCATTTTCTGGGGTTTTCGATATGCGCTTTCGAAAAGGGAATCTTCAAAACAGAGAGTATACCTTTCGTTTTGGCCTTATTGGAGTAGACTTGGCGGCAGAGGGTCCTATTAAGAAAGGGCGTAGCTCTTATCTGGTCAATGCACGTTATTCTACACTTGGTATTTTGGGGGCGATGGGTTTTTATGTAGTACGGGATAATGTTTCTAATAACTTTCAAGATTTATCCTTCAATCTCTACTTTTCTACTCCTGATAATAAGAACATGTTTACGGTTTTTGGAATTGGGGGATTAAGTCAGGAAAACTGGTGGATGCGTGACACAAGTCGTTGGGAATATAATTATGATTATGATTGGAATTACAACAGCTCTAACCTAGGGGTATTAGGAGGAACTTGGACACATCTCGTTAATGAAAAATCCTTTTTGAAAGTATCGGCGGGGGCCAGTATTAGTGAGATTTATGATTTTCAGATTCGTCCAACGATTGAGGCAGACAGTGTGTTTTGGCTAGAGCGCAATGATTATATCAACACTCAATTCAGCGTACATCCCGTATATAGCTATAAAGTTGGTCCAAGACTCCGATTTAAAGCAGGGTTGATTAGTACCTATACGTTGTTTGATTTGGAATATGGAGAAGATTTGGGTGGAGATAATTATAGAAGTTACTTGGGAAGTTTTGTTCCTCTAGGAGCTTGGGATATTACAGAAAATGCTTTTTTTGAATCCAACTCACCTGTTGATTTAGAAAGAGAGAGAGGATCAGGCTTTAGAGGTACAGCCTTTTTGCAGCAGGCTTATCTACAAAGCAGTTTCCGCCCAACAGAACAGCTTACGCTTAATGTAGGTGTACATGCCTTATATCTGGGCTTAAATAACACAGCAGCCGTAGATCCTCGATTTTCTATGCGCTACACCCCTACTAAAACGACTACACTAACCCTAGGATATGGTCTACACTCGAAAACACTGCCCTATGGCACCTACTTTCTACAAATGGAGGACAGTTTAGGGAATATCAGTCGACCCAACCAAGATTTGAAAATGACAAGAGCGCATCATCTTGTAGGGGGCATTGAACAAATTATTGCAGGGAGTTTCCGTGTGCAAGTAGAGCCTTATTTTCAATACCTTTTCAATGTACCTATTGGTGTAGAAAGTAGCAGCAATTACTGGTTTTACAATCAGCGAGATAATTATGGTCAGTTTGCCATGACCGATCAAGGAACAGGGATGAACTATGGGGTAGATCTTACTTTAGAAAAATTCTTTGACCAGGGATTCTTTATTTTAGTCACGGGTTCTTTATTCCGTTCTTATTTTAAAACCTGGGGGGATGAATGGTTATCGACTCGTTTAGATAATTTCTTCTCTACTTCATTTATGGGAACTAAAGAATGGGCCTTCAATAAAGGTAAAGGTGGAGTATTACAAGTTGGAGCCACGATGTTTTGGAGAGGAGCTTTACGCTATCAACAAGCAGATTTAGATGCCTCTAGAGCAGCAGGTTATTTTATCGCAGATGAAGATCTAGCCTTTAGCACACAATTTGAACAGGATTATTTCCGTTTAGATTCCCGTATTGCTTATCGCAAAGATTATAAAAGTATTTATTGGACGATTGCTATTGATATACAAAATATGACGGATCGTGAAAATGCCCGAGGTTTTGAATATGATAGAAGATTGGAACGGGTCGTGCCTGATGCCAACTCAGGATTAACTCCAGTACTCAGTTTTCAACTAGACTTTTAAAAGTATTATGGATCATTCATTCTGAGCAACTTAAAAACCGTTATCCTTTTTTTACAAAAAAAGAAAAGTTGGCGTTCATATTTGGAGGAGAAAAAGCATCAAGAAAGCAATAACTTGATGCTTTTTTTATAGCAGTTGTTTTAGAAATTCACCAAAAACTTTTGTTTTTTGCAGCAAAAATGATGTTAAACCTCAAAATACGCCTCCTTCAAAAGTTCAAATATATTAAAATTAACCCTATACCTATGAAAAAGAAGCTCCATGCTTTTTTACTTGCAGCTACCCTGTTTTTTAGTTGGTCTATCACAGCTCAACCCAATAGCTCCACCCAAACCATTGAGGGACGCATTGTCGATAAAGCCACTCAAAATCCTATTGCAGGAGCTATTATTTTTGTGGAAGACACCTACCCTGTGATTTCCACACAATCGGATATTGAAGGCTACTTTAGTTTGACGAATATCCCTACGGGGCGGCACACGCTTAAAGCACAAAAAGGAGAATACATTACGTTTTACACAGATAACCTAATGTTGCGCTCCACCAAAGGAATCTATTTGGAAATAGCCATGCGCAAAGCCGTTGGAAAAAGTAACCGTATTGGTATAGCCACAGACAACCGAGAAAACACCCCGCTCAATGAATTTTCGGTAGTGAGCACTAGATCTTTTACGGTAGAAGAAACCCAACGTTATGCAGGATCAATTTATGACCCTGGGCGAATGGCACTCTGTTTTCCTGGAATACAGGGTTATGAAGCCAATGAGTCGGATATGATTATTCGAGGAAACTCTGCCACAGGAGTTTTATACCGCTTGGAAGGGCTCGACTTGCAGGGTGTAGGGCATTTTGCTTGGCCTTTGAGTGCCAATGGGGCAATTTCTGCATTGAGTATCTCCTTACTTAGTGATTCAGACTTGTCTACGGGGGCTTTTGCCGCCGAATATGGGAATGCTAATTCTGGGGTAGTAGATATGAAACTTCGTACTGGAAACTTCAACAATCGGGAGTACACCTTCCGTTTAGGGTTATTTGGAGTAGACTTTGCCACAGAAGGCCCTATTCAAAAAGGGAAAAGTTCTTATCTCATCAACTATCGTTATTCTACCCTAGGAATTTTGGGGTTGATGGGCATTTATGTAGTTAGAGAAAATGTAAATAATACCTTTCAGGATCTTTCATTCAATACCGTTTTTGAGTCAGATGACCACCGTAATCGTTTTCAGGTTTTTGGACTAGGCGGTCAAAGCTCAGGACAATGGTATGTAAAAGATAGCAGCAATTGGGTAACTCGACAGGATTATTTTAGAATCAACTACCTCACTATGATTGGCAATCTAGGAGCATCCTATCGCCGATTGATTGATGACCACTCCTACCTCAAAATACTAGCCGGTGCCACTTATAATGAATTAACCAATGAACGAAACAACGCATTACTGGACTCTACACAGGTAGAAAATCATCAATATGCTATTCAGGAATATACCCTTTCTACTACGTATAGTAATCGTTTTAATGACTTGATTCGGATTAAGGCAGGAGTTTCTGGGCATGGGATGCTGTTCAATTTGCATTATGATAAATACAACTACCTTAGTGGGCAAAAAGATACGCTGATTCGTAGCAATGGTCTAGAGTTTAGCTATTGGCTACAAGGCTATCTTCAAAGCAGTTGGCGTTTTTCAGAACAACTCACCCTCAATGTAGGAGGACATGCGCTTTTCATGGGGCTCAACAATACTTATTCCTTAGAGCCCAGAGCCTCCTTACAATATCAACTGCTCCGGAAGACAAGGTTGAGCATGGCTTATGGCTTGCATGGGCAAATTTTACCCATTGGCAGCTATTTTTATCAGGAAAGAGATGCTGCGGGCAATATCAGCAGCCCTAATCGAGATCTAGAGATTGCCAAAGCACATCATTTCGTATTTAATATTCGACAACTGCTGCGCCAAGACATGACCCTACAGCTAGAGCTTTGGTATCAATCAAAATTCGATCAACCCGTAGGTGCAGACAGTAGCAGTACCTTCTATCTATTTAATCAACGCCTAGAATATGCAGATCGGGCCTTGGTGTCTACGGGTACTGCTCGGAATTATGGCATAGACCTGATGTTTGAAAAAGCGTTTCGACAAAGTTATTTCATACTGGTTTCGGGATCTCTTTTTAGAGCCTTCTACACTTCCGCAGAGGGCGTTGAATATCGCAGTCGATATGACAACCTCTTTAGTTCTGCGATTACAGGCGGTAAAGAATTTAGCTTCAAGGATGGGAGTAGATTGTCTTTGGGGTTGCGATTATTGGCTAATGGAGGGTTTCGATATAGCCCAGCAGACACGGCACTTTCCAATCAATATGATATTTTATTTATTGACGAAAGCCAGCCTTATATTTTGGGGCAAGCTGATCTTGAAACCCCCTTCTACTATCGAGTAGATCTGCGTGTGGCTTATCGAAAGGATTGGCCTAACTTTTCATTTACCATTTCTTTAGATGCTCAAAATATTACCAATAATCGAGGTAATGCCTTCCAACAGCTTTATGATATTCAGGCAAGATCTAATTTTCTGCGTTATGAAGGAGGTATTTTACCAGTCATCAATATGCAAATCGATTTTTAGAAGCAGATAAAAGTGCTTACTCCTATGCGAATTTTTCCTTATGCCTGATTTTTGCAGCTTGTCATCAAAGACTCTCCCCTAGCAAGAGTCTTTCCACACTTCAAAAGCTGAGGGTAACTTTTAGCCTAGAGGTGGAAAGCATTTACTGGGAAAAAGACTGGCCCGTAGTACTGGCAATCGTTGAGTTCAAAGAAGCTTTAGATAGTAGCACACTTATTCCACGCCCCCATACTAGACTTTTTGTAGGAAAGCAAATCAAAAATTGGTTGCCTAATAGTATTCAACAACGGTATTTGAGTTATTATCCTGCATCAGCGAAAAATATAGATTATACCCAAATAAAATCCTCAACATTTAAAGCTAGCCCAC
>CAZOLU010000273.1:0-4580 GCA_964580485.1 uncultured Saprospiraceae bacterium
ATAATATTTGGCAAGAAGAAAAAATAGCTTGTCGGAATTCTTATGTTATGGTGATAGCATCTGAAATCCCTGGACTAGAGGCAAAGACTACTCTTATCGTACAAAATGGTCAGGTGGTAGAGCGATCCTACCGAGCCGTCCCGAGTGATTCTAACCAGCTTGAGCAAGCGTTATTTTGGCGTGAAAAAGGCAAGGATATTGGGACGCATCTCGAAGGGGCTGGAGTTGTAACCTTAGACCAAATATATGAGTATGCTGCCCAAAATTATGTTTATATCAAGCCAGGCGCAAATTTTTATGCTCCTAAAGAGCAAAACCCACAATTACCACAAGCTATTGGACCCAAATATCATGTACGTTTTGAAACAGATACAAGAGGACTTATTCGTATAGTTGGGCAGGAATATAATAACTGTACTGGTAGTTATTTTTATGGTTATAAAATAGAAGCGATAGAATATCTAGATATCAAGGACTAAAAACCAGCAGTTGATCTGTAGATATGGGGCTTGGGTCTTGGGCTAAGCTTGCAAAGATAGGCTCGCAGGGGTACAAGGCTATATCATCAATAGCAAAATCATTACCCCCTGCAATTGTATTGCGGTTGACAATGGTCAAAATAAGCGATTCCGTATTTGCAGGAGCGACCCAATTGCCTGAGAAGTGTAGCCATTGATAGGTGCTGCTGGATAATTGCACTTCTGCAAGATGTTCTCCATTGACCATCAAATCTAGTAAAGCTGGGTTACTTGCAGGCGATACCGTCATAAACCAAGCCGAAAAGACATAAACCCTATAACTCTTCTGCAAAGGAATTTCCTGTTGCCAAACCACTTTTCCACTCTCGGTTGCCCCATTCACCACCATCATCATGCCTGTACCTGTGCTATGATCTCCGTTGGAAGTAAAATCGCCATGTGTAGAACGAGGGTAACGAACCACCGCATAGAGCCCCTCAGGATAAAGATTGTAAGCATGCTTATACTCACTGCTAAAGAATTGGTTGCCTTGCTCAAAGTTGCCATTACTGACCAAATTAGTAGGCACAAGATCAAAGCCTTCTGGACACTGAGCTTGTAGTGACAGACTGATGCTGAAACAAATGTAGAACAAGATAGATCGGTAAAACATAATCGGTAGTTTTTGAGGATGATGGTATGATGGATGGGTAGTTTTTAAGAGGGGTGATATTCAAAATAACTTTGCGACAAAAGGATAAAACTTTTTTTAAATACTGGTACTTCTGCTGTTTATGCTTTAGCTTTTAAAATATTTTTCACAAACTCCTTTATTATTAAAGCTTATGCAAGTATTTTTCTAGGCGATAAATTGTCTTTTTTAGAGCTAAGTACGTTGAAGAACCTACCTTAATAGCTAAGGCTATTAGGCAGAACCGCTTTACTATTGTGCCACTGGCACAATGCAAACCCGTTCTTAGCTCGAAAGAATCCTAATTTCCTGCTATACATAAAACACTTACATAATCTTTAATATAATAGCACAAAACAAGCCAAGGTTAGTAGTTGATGCAAAGATTTTTAATACTTTAAAGCCTCAAACCAAAACCATAGCAAGCTAGAAGCTAAAGTGCCGCAGAGCCCAAAATGATAAAGCAATGAAAGTTTTAAAGGATCAACAACAAAAAGACGAACGCTACATGCATCGGGCTATAGCCCTTGCCCAACTAGCCGCAGGGCATCAACGCCCCAACCCCAAAGTGGGAAGCGTCATTGTGTATCAAGACCAAATTATTGGAGAAGGATACCACCAAAAATACGGAGAAGCACATGCCGAAGTCAATGCCGTGGCATCGGTAAAAGACAAGACCCTGCTCTCAAAAAGCACGATATATGTCACTCTAGAACCCTGCTATCACTATGGCAAAACGCCTCCTTGTGTGGACCTAATTCTAAAACACAAGATCCCAAGAGTAGTTATTGGTTCTAAAGATCCCTTTCCTGAGGTAGCAGGACAAAGTATTGAAAAACTTAAAAATACTGGCGTAGAGGTGGTGGTAGGTATCCTCAAAAAAGAAATTGAATGGTTAAATCGACGGTTTTTTACCAATGTCCGTAAAAATAGACCCTATATCATCCTAAAGTATGCAGTTTCGGCAGATGGTTTTATTGGAAAAGAAGGAGAAGAAGTAAAAATCTCCAATGCCTTTAGTCAGCGTTTGGTGCACAAATGGAGGTCCGAAGAGGCTGCAATTATGGTAGGAACCAACACTGCTTTGGTAGATGACCCTCAATTGGGAAATCGCCTGTATTCAGGGCCTCAACCTTTAAGAGTGGTCTTGGATCGCCAGGGGCGTTTGCCTGAAAAGCTTCAGCTTTTCGATGGAAGTTTAGCCACTTTAGTCATCACAGAAGAGTCTAAACCCTCACAACCCAATTTAGAATACCTCAAGTGCTCTTTTCAATCTCCAGATTTTTTAGCATCTTTGCTCGCTATTTTGCATAGGCAAAAGATACAGTCGGTTTTGATAGAAGGGGGGGCGCAGCTTTTGCAATCTTTTTTAGATGCAGGACTTTGGGATGAGCTGCGCTTGCTGCGTAGTTCTAAACGCCTGGGGGAAGGTATAGCTGCCCCTATATTACCCGTACATCATATCCGAGAGCAATTTGCACTTGGCGATACTCTTTATCAGTTGATCTTGCCACTTACTTCACCTTTTTAAGTATAGCTTATGGTTTATTTACTCCTCAGCATCCTTTGCTCTACCCTCATTGTGGTGGTGTTTAAGCTGTTTCGGAAATATGAGGTCAATACATTTCAGGCTATTGTAGTAAATTATGTGGTTTGTGTTTTAGTAGGGTCCTTAATGCTTCAGCGTTTTCCCTTGACCACTGATAGCTTTTCTGCAGAATGGATGCCCTATGCGGGGGGCTTAGGCATTTTCTTTATTAGTGGCTTTTATGCAGTGGGAATGACCGTTACCCTTTTTGGACTAACCGTAGCTTCTGTTTTGCAGAAGATGTCTTTGGTAATTTCTGTTCCTTTTGCCATTCTGATGTTCAGCGAAGCAGCACCTGCCATCAAAATTGTAGGGCTAATCTTGGCACTCTTGGCAGTGGTTTTAACCAACTGGCCCAACAAAAAACAAAATACAGAAGATGCTCGACACCTAGAACGCAAGGCCTTTCTCCAAGGAGGGGGTTCTTTGCTCTTGCTCTGGTTTTTCCCCGTCTATGCCTATTTGGTGAGTGGGGGTATTGAAATCGGCTTGCAGTTTGTACAAGGCACGATGATACCCAAAGACGATGAGGTGATGGCCAATGAATTCACTTCTGCTATTTTTGCCAGTGCTGGGCTGATTGGTGCAGTTGTTGTCCTTTTACAATGGGGGCGAGGGAAAATGCAATTGGCTTGGAAAAATCTCTGGGCAGGTATCTGCCTAGGGGTTCCCAATTATTTTTCTATTGTATTTTTAATTCTGGCCTTCAATTGGTGGGACAAATCGGTGGTTTTACCAGTGAATAATATTGCAGTGGTTAGTTGTTCTGCTATTATTGGATTTTTTATCTTTAGGGAACGCTTATCATTATTAAATATTACAGGTGTATTCTTAGCCGTATTAGCTATTTTGTTAATTAGCTGGAATACTATGATGAAAACACAAAAAGAGACTAGCGAAAGCCTAGGCAAATCTCAAATAGAGGATACTTATTTTTGGACTACTGAATGGATAGATAGTTATGAAACAGAGGATACTTATCATATTAACCCTTGCCTTGAGCCTGCCAATGTATGCGCAATATCAGGTATATGGTGGATTTGAGTACGGTTTTTTGAATTTAGCCGAAACGAACAATATTATTGCCGAATTTAATGATCGAGAAAGTCACAGTATCGCAGATTTTACCGCTTTACGTGGCTACCGTTTTGGAGTAGGGCGTTATGCTAAGTTTGCAAATGTAGAATTAGGCTTTGGTAGCATTTTTAATCGCCAACGGAGTCAAAACCCTGCCTTACTTAAAGAAAATGTAGAAGTCTTAGTAAATCTTAGTTCCTTGGATGCCAATGTTGCTTTCAGACCCTTCCAAAAACGCTTTCACCTCATAGGAGCCTCCTTACACATGGGGCAAATGCGCTACCGATACTCCTTTGGGGGAGATTATTTGGTTCCCATCGAACTTTATGGGGTTTGGGGGGAAGTCTACGTGGATATTGGTATTCCTTTTCGATTTTTAATTAAAAAAGAAATGCGAGATGAGCTGTTTTATATCTTTAGAATACGGCCTTACTACAAATTCAATGCAAATTTAGATATTTCTAATTTTCAAAGAGATTTTAATGAAGATCCTAGTGTAGAAGCTGGCGATTTTATGGAAGGCCTCAATCATTTTGGAATCCGAATTTCCATCTCCGTACCCTTTTTGAATCCAACGGAAAAAGAGTTGTACAAAAGAACCTCTAAATCGAAGTGATTTTTTAATGCCAATTAGCTCTTGCTATAAGGCTATTGCTGAGCACAACTTTTTGAGGGAATTTTTTTATTTTTACATCGGTTTTAATCTTAGAAGTTTTACACCTAAAATATAGAATGATATGTTGAAGCGATTAATTATATTGGTGCT
>CAZOLU010000273.1:4590-5882 GCA_964580485.1 uncultured Saprospiraceae bacterium
TAGCACTTGTAGGTTGGGTAATTTATGTTTCAGTATTTGGAGATAGTCAAGACAAAGCTAAGCGAGATAAACTATTGGGAACCGCTAAAGAATTTGGAAAGTCTATCGTTGATGTATTTCAACACGAACAAGAAAAAGTCAAGGAAGGTACTTATGATGAATTCCTAGCTAAGCTTGATCAGGCTATCGATAAATTGCGGGAAGCCGACGAAAAAGGCGATTACAAAACCAAATTGGAAGATCTGCAAAAGGAAAAAGAACGCATTGAAAAGCTTATTGGCGAAACCAAAGGAGCTCGTACTGCCGAAGATCCCAATGTGCAAAACAGTAAAGACTTGCAGAAACTAGCTGAAAATATTGTACAGCTCTCCGAAGAAATGGAGAAGAAGTAAGGCCCCGCTCTGATATTATTATGTGCAAGCAGGAGTCAGTGCATAAAGTAGACTAAAATTGCATTTGCGGAGCATATGCGCTGTCGTCACTCTGGTAAATTTAAGGGCTGACTCCTGTTGCTGCTGTAGTGAAGTCTAAGACGTACTTTTTTTCAAAAAAAAGCGATTTAAGGATTTTTTGGCTCAACTTATGTGTTGTCTTAAAGTCACCACAAATTGCCGATTTTATAGAGTACTAACCATAGACACGCAAGCTTATCATGCTTTCTCTTCAAGATTATACCAAAATCAAAGGTTTATTAAAAACTGAAGATCCCCACAACCATGAGTTGGCCTTCCAATTATTGGAAGGTTTGGGGGTTGAACATGCTGATAATGAGCTTGCTACTCTATTGACTCGACGTTCGGTAGACCTCAAACGCTGCTTTGAGCTAGGCTGGAGCAAGGTACTGCTTTTGTTGACTCGTATTCACTACGATAATGAGCCTCTACACCAACTTCCTAAGCAGATTGAATGGCTGCAAGCCTTAGAGGAGTTAAGCCTTAGCAACAACTATCTTAGTGCATTGCCAGATCACCTGGGGCAACTCCAAGCACTCAAAAAACTATCTATTCATTACAATCCCATCCAAAACATACCGGAGAGTATCGGTCAGTTGCAGCAGCTGCAAGAATTGTCCTTGATTGGAACAGGGTTGAAGCAACTTCCCAATAGCGTAATGCATTTGCAAAGCTTAGAGGTCTTATCACTTATTGATAATGAGTTGGAAACCTTCCCTAGGTCTATTATTGAGTTGTCCAGGTTGAAAAAACTCATTCTCAGAGGAAATGCCATCAAACGATTATCAGAGCAATTGTCACATTTAGCAGATCTCGAAATTTTAGATCTTGCCCACAACC
>CAZOLU010000274.1:0-4051 GCA_964580485.1 uncultured Saprospiraceae bacterium
TTAAATTGCATAGCGAGAAGATTGGTGATGGGTTAATGCTTCCTTATAAAAATACAAGGAAAGCTCATAGCATCATAGTGTAGCAGCAATTTTTAATGAAAAAAACTGACCATCTCATAACTATGGGCTATCTTTTATTTCTACGCTTATTCCGTTTAGTGCGCTTTTTTCGCAGTAGACGCCAGCGTTTTCGTTTTTTCTTATCTCGTTTCAGCTTAATTTTGTAGTCCTCCATGTTGCCCTTCATATTTACACTAACAAAGGCAATGCGTTTTTCGGGGTCACGGTATTCAATTTCATCAATTTGGTCTGGATCAACATCTTCTTTTTTTCGTTTAAACAGGCGCTGGAAAGCAGCTCGACCAATTAGTTTGAGTGGAATACGGAAGTAGAAATCCATATTAAAGTCCATATCCTGTTGCCCCCAAAGTTCTATAAAACCTAAAGAGGAGTTGATTTCCATTCTTGGAATGTAAAGGGTATTGTTTTTAAATTCAAACTCATTGCGTAAGGTATCAAATCGAATTTTAGCCAGATTTTTATCTTTGAAATAATCCGCCACATATTCAATAGGTTTATAATTTTCCAAACGGCCATTGACGATCTCTACATCAATTTTTAGGTTAGATTCATTGAGAATAGGTACCATATCTGCATGCATTCGAACTTTTCCAGTAATTCCACAACTCAGGATACCGTGTATGTTGTCAGATACAAGATAGTCTTGTCCAAAATTCTCAAATTTTAGCATGACCCGATCAATATCCATATCCTCTATATAAATATCGGGGCTAAAATAGATTTCATCGGGGTTCGAACCATTAAAATAGCCTTTGATGTCCAAGTGCCCACCAGCAAGATCCAATTCGCAACTATCCACATAGATATAATGGTCTTTCTGCATGCGAATCCCCCCAATGAAATTGCGAATACGATACTTGTGGTAGGTAAGGTCTCCAATGTCCGCCTCTAGGCGGATGTCCATAAATGGCACATCAAAAATATTGAAAACATCTTCGTGATCCGAATGGGTAATTTCTGCATCTGTTGGTGGTGGATTGTAGGCAATGAGCTGATCTACATCTAGGCGTTTAGAAGCTAGACGACAATAATTGTCTTTCTTTTGTAGCGCAGGATCTTTTCCTGTATAAAAGGTACAAGCAATATCTAAATCAGAACGTCCAATCTGTCCTTTGAGGGATTCGATCAAAAGATGCTCATCTACATAGCGGAGATCCCCTTTAAAATTATCAAAACGGCACTCGTGTATTTTCATACTGGCACTCAACTCATCCAGATACATATCAATATCATGTAGGTTGCCTTCAATAAAATGTAGATCTGCTCGACCATGCACTTTGAGTTTCTGAAATTCCTCATGGCGATAATCCTCTGGTACATAATTGGCCCCTTTATAGGTAAATAGATCTTCTAGGCGCAGGAATTTAGAAGTCAGATCAAATTCCAGCTTGGTTTCCCCAGCAGTAGTATCTTTGAGTAAGGTGGCATAATCTGTAACCGATCCTGAAAAATGAAAATCACTACTATCTACCTCCCCAGAGAAGTCGACCAAACGAATTTTTTCATCTTCTACAAAAATATCGGCATGGAAGTCGTGCAGCGCATGTGGGTAGTGCTGGAATTTGGCATACAAATCTTTGATGAAAAACTCGCCAACGGGGAGGTTGGGCGATTCGGTAAACGCTCTTGCTGTACTTAGAAAGGCCAGATTGAGTCGGAAGTCCCGAATTTGCTCATCGAGGGTAGATATTTTGGTAGAATCATTGCGGGTGAGCTCGGTAAGGTCTAGCAATTTGGACTGAATATTCAAAACGGTTTCAATCGTATCATCGGTATGGTGCAGAATGGCAGGAAGATCGCTAATCCTCCCATTGATGGAAATATCCGAATTGCCCAACCGCCCCTCCAAACGCTCAATCTTGGTCTCATGCCCCTCCATAGAGGCCTTGATGTTGAGGTCCTTGATGGGTAACGGATATACACTAGATTGTACATTCAGATCCCGTACTTCCAGCTCGGTGTAATAGGATTCATTGAGTTTTTCAATACTTTTTTCAGGGTGGTTGAGGTCGATAATATCATGGAAGTTCATGGTCAGACCAATGAAGCCATCCATCGACTCTAGGTTTTGAATATTAAAAAACTTGGCAAGGAAATCTAGGTTGAACTCAGAACGCAGTTGTAGGTCAATTTCTGGAGAGATAAAGTTGACCATCTTGAGGTTTCCACTAAAAATACCCACATCTGGTCTAGCTTTGAAGTTGCGCATGACAAACTCCATACTTTGAAAATCCCGGTTTTCTCCATTGCTAAAGTAGCCCTTGAAGGACATATCATCGAGTTTTTTCTGCGTATTGTTATTTTTGAAAAAAGCATCTTCACAACCAAAATCGGCACGAATAGCAGGCATGGCACCGTTGGCGGTAGGTCCTTTTACCGTAGCTTCAAAAAATACCTTTCCTTTGTTGTCATAAGTTTTGAGGGTAGGAATGAGTTCTTCTGGGGCAAAGGCAATCAGCAGGTCAAAGTTGGGTTTGGCACCATGTACTTGCAGATCAATATCCATATCATCTTTTAGGCTCACCTGCCCTTCGAGGCTAAAATCGCCTAGCTCTAGTTGTACAGAAGAGGGGGCAATTTTGAGCATGGCTAGTTCTGCGTCATAATCCAGCTTGGTATTCACCTCAAAATGCTTATGCTTGATAAAGGTGGTATCGCCATCTTGCATTAAGTTGAGCTCAAATTTACTATCTAGACGCATCAGGGTATGATTCCCTTTCATTCGAAAACGCAACTTAGCACTATTGACATAAGCTTCTACATCGGTATTGGTCAATTCATTGGTTTTGTGAATGTCAATATTGTTCAGCTTTAGCGATTTGAGGTCTAAGTGTAGGGGGTCGGAAGCTGTTGTTTCGGTATTGGTTGTATCTAATGGGGCAAGTGCATTACTAATGTTGAAGCTACCATCGGGATGCTGTACAAGGTTGATGATCCCTTCCTTCATTCGGATAGATTTGGTTTCATATTTACCACTAACAATGGTCCAAATATCAAAACTCAAGTAAATGTCTTGTACATCAAAGATCAGCTTACTGTCATGTTCTTTATTCTCATAAATCTTCACCCCTTCCAAATCAATGGAAATATAAGGGAAGTTGGCAAAGGGAGAAATATGACTGCCTTTAAGGACAATCTCTCCTTTGTAGCCCTTGTTGAAATCTTTGAGGAGTTGTTGTACGATCCAACCCTGATTTTTATAAACAACGGCTAGTAGGATAAAAAAGAGAGTAATAATCGTCAAACTTGACCACAGCAAGAGCCGCAGCCAGAATTTTAGGCGAAGGAAGCGTTTCATTGGTTTTGGTTTTCTATTAAAACAAGCGTCGTTGTAATATAGTTCTTTTGTGGTTGAGGTAGAATGATCATTTTTAATGACTACCCACTTTACAAAATACGGATATTTTTACTTTCTGCCTTTGTATAGAAATTATTTTTCAGCAAAAAGCACTCGGCTTACTATTTATCCCTCATTTTCAGTACTCCAAGGTTCTAAAAAGCATGAAAATTTTAGTTTTTTGCAAAAAAATATACTTTTTACAAGCTCTGATTAAACCTCTTGGATTTTGGGTAGTCTTAGACACAAATCATTTAGGTATTCATTTTGAATCCATGTCTAAACATAAAAAGTCTTAATAAAATTATTTACCTACACCACTCTAAGCACTTATGAAAAAGATCAGTTTAATGACCAGCCTCTTGACTATCGTATTTAGCCTATCCTTAGAAGCACAAGTCAGAAATCATGTAGAAAGAGCCAGCGATCGCAAACAAATTGCAGTAGACCAAAACCAATTGGAGCGTGATCGCAAAGAAATTGCTGCCTTTGAAGTACAACTCAAAGCCGCAGAACAGGCTTGGAATGCTAGAAATGCCGATGCCTTGAATCAGATTAAAAACAAGCTGATTATTGATATGCAGCGAGAAATTCAGCAAAGTGAGGCCAAGCTCAATCAGGCCAATAGAGAGG
>CAZOLU010000274.1:4061-5843 GCA_964580485.1 uncultured Saprospiraceae bacterium
AGATGATAAAAAAGATCTTGCTCGAGATCGCCATAATCTAGGTGATGATCGTCGTGATTTGCGAGATGACCAAAGCGACCGTGCAGAGCGTCAGCGCCGTCTAGAAAATCAGAAAAGAATTTATGCTACCCTAAAAGCCTTCAATTTTAGTTTTCAGGGCACTGCCAAAGAGAAGGCTCGGGTCAATAAGCAACTCTTGTATGACTTTTTAAAGACGATGAAGGCGGACTTGGCTGAAACTAAGGAGGAGTTGGGCGAAGATCAGCGTGAGTTGCGGGAAGATCGCCGTGAGACCCGAGATGATCGCCGCGAGCGGCGTGAACGCCGCTAGCCCTTGCAAAATATTAGTACTCGAAGCAGCCCCTCAGGGGCTGTTTTTTTTACAAAAAACTTGCAGGCTCTTGCTAAATCTGCTACATTTAAACGCTCGAACCCTATTACCACTCATACCACTCAAAATGCTTTTTTATGCAAAACTGGAACATTGACGCAGATATTCGCAAAGCTAAAACCTTACCTCCTAGTTTTTACCATGATTCCAAGACCTACCAAAGTCTGGTCGAAGAGGTTTTGGCAACTAGTTGGCAATGTATACCTGCTATCGAGCCTCCTACGGAAGGCGGAACAGCCTATCCCTTCGAGCTGCTGCCTGGTAGTGTAGAAGAACCCCTAGTCTTGGTTTACGACCGCTCAGGCAACCTCCGATGTATGTCTAATGTGTGTACGCATCGAGGCAAAATTATAGTAGAGCAGCCGATGCAAGGCTTGCGGATGCTTACCTGCGGTTATCATGGTCGTTGTTTTCAGTTGGATGGAAGCTTTCGCTCCATGCCAGAGTTTAAAGCTACCGAAAACTTTCCCTCACAAGCCGACCACCTGCATCAACTTCCCCTTGAGCATTTGGGGCAGCTCCTATTTACTGCGATTCGTCCTCAACTCAGCTTTCAGGAGGTTTTTGCCCCGATTCAAAAACGCATGGC
Organism: uncultured Saprospiraceae bacterium; assembly: GCA_964580485.1. Lineage (GTDB taxonomy): Bacteria > Bacteroidota > Bacteroidia > Chitinophagales > Saprospiraceae > Saprospira. The sequence goes on from CAZOLU010000274.1 coordinate 5,042, forward strand.
TTGGTTCCCTTTTGACCAACTGAGCTATGTAGCAGAGAAGTCACAAGATTATATAGTGGATGCACACTGGGCTTTGTATTGTGATAATTATTTGGAAGGCTTTCATGTGCCTTTTGTACATCCTGGACTTGGAGCGCAGTTGGATTACAGCAGTTATGATACCGAAATTTTTGAGTATTGCAATTTACAACTCGGGATTGCTGATGATGATGCCGTGGCTTTTGATTTACCGGAGGATGCTCCCGATTACGGCAAACGAGTGCATGCTTACTATTGGTGGATCTTTCCTAATCTAATGCTTAATATTTACACCTGGGGGATTTCTGTAAATGTAGTAGAACCTTTGGGCATAGATAAAACAAGAGTGCGCTTTCTGACCTATCTGCTCCCTGGAGCTGCGGCGGAACATTTTTCCAAGGAGATGCTGCACCAAACAGAAATGGAAGATGAGGCGGTGGTGCGTAGTGTGCACAAGGGCTTAAAATCTCGCTTTTACCAATATGGGCGTTTTTCGCCTACACGGGAACAAGGAGTTCACCACTTTCACTACCTTTTGTCTAAGGCATTGACCTAATTCCCATCTTTACATAAATTTAACAAAAAATTTTATATTCAGATCAAGTCTACTGCTGAATTATATTCTGTCAAGAATATAATTCAGCATTTTTATACTACACCCTTCCCACCTAGATCACAATGGCGTAAAATGGCTAAAAATGAGCCTATTGAACTTCATAAAAAATGGTAATATCTTTGCTTTGTCTTAATGTAAATAGATAAATCTAAACATGATTGGCTATTC
>CAZOLU010000275.1:0-5841 GCA_964580485.1 uncultured Saprospiraceae bacterium
TGGAGAAGTATATTCTATAATTTCTGTACAAAGATTACTAGAGCGGATCGTTCCTAAATTCTTTTGATTAGACTTACGATTCGCATGATCTTTATACAACATATATGGAGTACCCGTTTCGATCTGAGATTCCATGATCTTCATCCATAGATCTCTTGCCTTAATTGTTTGGCGACCACGACCTTCTGCCTCATATTGTTTGTAGAGTTGTTCAAACTCCTCTCCATGACAGTTGAATAAGTCAGGGCATTCATTTGGGCACATCAAGGTCCATTCAGCATCTGCCTCTACACGCTCCATAAAGAGATCAGGAATCCAAAGCGCATAAAATAAATCTCGAGCACGCTTTTCTTCCTTACCATGATTCTTTTTCAGATCCAAGAAGTCAAAAATATCGGCATGCCAAGGCTCTACATAGATGGCAAAAGCTCCTTTACGCTTTCCTCCGCCTTGATCCACATATCGAGCCGTATCATTGTACACTCTGAGCATAGGAACGATACCGTTGGAAGTCCCGCCAGTACCTTTAATATAACTACCTTGCGCTCTTACATTATGAATACTCAATCCAATACCTCCAGCAGATTGAGATATTTTGGCACAACGAGAAAGCGTGTCAAAGATCCCAGGAATAGAGTCTTCGGTCATACTTAATAAGAAGCAAGAGGAAAGCTGTGGTCTGGGAGTACCTGCATTAAACAGGGTAGGAGTCGCATGGGTAAACCAGCGCTGCGACATTAGGTTGTAGGTCTGAATGGCTTTTTCAATATCTTCTCCATGAATCCCAACTGCAGTACGCATAATCATATATTGGGGGCGTTCTACAATCTGAGCATTGGCACGCATAAGGTAGGAACGCTCTAGCGTTTTGAAGCCAAAGAAGTCGTAGTCATAATCTCTTTCGTGTACAATAGCCTTATCTAATACTTCACGATTTTTCTCGATAATTTCCATAAAGTCGTCTGCAATCAATTGTGCATTTTCGCCAGTTTTGGGATCAATGTATTGATGTAGAATACGCATCGTTTCATAAAAAGAATCGCTGGTAGCCTTATGGAGGTTAGAAACAGAGATCCGAGCAGCTAAGATGGCATAATCTGGATGATCCGTGGCCATAGAGGCTGCCGTTTCTGCGGCTAAATTATCTAGAATGGTCGTAGATACACCATCGTATAATCCTAGAATTACTTTTTTACAAATTTCAATAATATCAATACGGTCATTATCCAAACCATCACATAGATAGTAAATGCGGCGCATAATTTTATCAAAACTAACATCTTCGCGTCGTCCATCACGTTTGGTAACCTGCATGAGTTGCATCATAGTACATAAAATTTTGAATAGCTAAAAAATAGGGGTCGTCAAGAATTTGCTTAACCAACCTGATGTAAAAGGGAGTAGAAAACCACAAGATGCAGGGCTTCAATTTGGCGTGCTTGAAGCCTTGCACCATAGATGGCTTGAATGTATAATTAAAATTTTAGTATATTTGTATAAAGATGGTGTCCATAGACTTGTCTCCAATTTGGTAATCTTCTCTATCTGCAGGGTCAAAACTATCGGATAAGATTTTAAGATCCGTAATTTTACTGAGGTCAAGTAATTTCCAACCTGGAATAATTGAGGTAGTATATCCTTCAATTTGATATACTCGCAACACAAAGTTGCCTGCGGTACTACGACCAAAACAATAGGGTTCTACCAAACGAACTCCCTCATTGTTGTAGTTGAGTTCCATTTGCAGGCGATTCTGAATCGCATAATGTAAATTGTTATGCAATTGGTTTTTCATTCGATTAAACTTTAGCTTTGAATAAATTATGGTTTTAGCCACTGAGGTAGTTGCTAAGCGAAGCATCAAGTTGTAGCTGATAAATAAAGCTTTACAACTACAACTTGAGCGCAACTGCTGTTAGAAATCTTCATCTAAAGAGAAGGTCTGCTTTTCCCGTTCAGACATAACCCCTGCTTTTTGATAGTCGCCTACACGTTTCTCGAAAAAGTTGGTTTTTCCTTGCAAAGAAATCATCTCCATCCAAGGGAATGGGTTGGCCGTACCAAAGACTTTAGGGTTACCCAAAGATACCAAGAGCCGATCTGCTACAAATTCAATATATTGTGTCATCAAACTGGCATTCATGCCAATTAGAGAAACTGGTAGTGCATCCGTCACAAACTCTTTTTCAAGCTCCACCGCTTCCGTAATGATAGATCGGATATCGTTCTGATCAATTTTATTCTGCAACATAGAGTAAAGGAGACATGCAAAATCACAATGCATGCCCTCATCCCGGCTAATCAACTCATTAGAGAAGGTCAAACCAGGCATCAAGCCACGTTTTTTGAGCCAATAAATAGAGCAGAAAGAGCCAGAAAAGAAAATCCCTTCTACCGCAGCAAAAGCAATGAGGCGATGTGCAAAAGAGGGGGCTTCTTCAATCCAGCGCAAAGCCCACTGTGCCTTTTTTTGTACACAAGGAAGGGTCTCAATGGCATTAAATAGCGCATTTTTTTCCTGACTATCCTGAATATAAGTGTCAATTAACAAGCTATAAGTCTCTGCATGAATGTCCTCAATTTGAATTTGAGTGGCATAAAAAGAACGAGCTTCGGCAATTTGTACATCACTATAAAAATTCAATACTAAATTTTCATTAACAATACCATCACTTGCCGCAAAGAAAGCCAACACATGTTTGATAAAATGACGTTCATCATTACTGAGCTTGTTGCGCCAATCAGAGAGGTCGGGCTCTAAGTCAATTTCATCGGTTGTCCAAAAGCAGGCTAAAGCCTGTTTTCGCATTTCCCAGATTTTGTCATATTGAATAGGAAAGAGCACAAAGCGGTTCTCATTTTCTTGTAGAATGGGTTCATTCACAGTCATTAGTACAATTATATTTTTGGTATATTATAGAATATTTAAAAGGATTTGTTTGTAAGTGGGCGTAAAAAAGCAACAGATTGCTTTTGCAATAGGTTGCGTGGATTTAAAGTGTGGTATGCTGGTCTCCTTTATGCATCAAAGTTAAAAAAAAACAATGGAAAATTAATGAATTTTATAAGTGTGTTTTGTGCTTAAAGGCTGTAAAGCCCTTTAATACTGGTTATTTTAAAATAATTTTTTTTATTCCCATTTTGGGAAAAACTAAGTGGAAAAACTAGTGGAAAAACGGCTTTTACTCAATGTAGATAGGACTTTTAGTACCTTTTTAAACTGTTTTTTGAGCTTGAAATTGGGCGGATTACTTTTAGTAAAATAGGAATTAAAACAAATCTTTTCATTTTTTGAAGTCCTGCTTTTAAAACAAATATTTGCACCCTTTATTCTTATTAAATTTACGGATTTTCAAGGGCAAAGTCAATATTTTTTTTCAATGCAGAGCAATATATTGTCTGCTCATGCTGCAGCGTTTTTAGGGAGCACTAAAAGAGTTTGGAGATCAAATGATCGGAGTCCTACTTACTTTTGTTATCTTCATGGATAAATAGATAGAACAGATTTTTATCTAGGTCAAAAAATATTCTTTTAGCAAAATATATCTCATGAAGAAGTTACTATTTTTCTTATGTTGTCCTTTGTTTCTACTTGGGCAAAATACCGTTTTTGTAGATCCTCCTAATTACAAAGAGGGCTTACCTGATTTCAAAAAAGAGCTGCCAGCTTCGCTCCATGCTTTACTCAACCCCAAAGATTTGTTGGCAAATGGTTTAGCTGCTTTTTCCAACGCTCATTTAAGCAACTACTCTCAAAAAATACGCTTTGGCAACTCTTTTATGCCGCTGTATAGTTCAACGTGGTATCCCTTTATTCAAGAACCTTGGAATCGGGAAAAAAAAGAAGTAAGGCTAGATAGTTTAAAGACGAGTTTTTTTAGCAATAAAGCCTTTTGGGAGCCCAGCTACGCCTTGGCGATGCCTTTTTATCAAAAGCGTTTCAAAGCGATGTCGGTTCCTGAAGCTGAGGCGATTTTACAAAAATTGAATGAAGGGCTAGATTATGCCAAAAACTTTGACCTCGCCAAAGAACAGGCAGATTGGGCGGCTGACAAATCTCGCTTCGCACATAGCAAAGGTAAGTTTAGAGCTTTCATCTATCGCCGTATCGTCAGTAAAGAGCTAAGCAAGCAGGAATGTGTAAGCTGGATAGCGCGAATTATCAAAGACTTGCAAAAGGCAATGCCTGAAAAACGAACGGATTTTGACCACTATGTGATCGGGCGACTGTTGGGCGGAGATTATTATTGGGGCTATACCTTTGATCCTAAAGCCTCGTACAAAGAGCGGCACTATCTCATTTTCAAAAAAGAGGGGAGTAGTTTTAAAGCTTTGGGCAAGGCAGAGGATCGCCATTGGTTTCAAAAGCAAGAATATTTGGGGAATCAACTGATAATTCCTTTTGAAAAGGCTAATGGAGGGCAGGAGCTGCATTTTTTCAATAAAGTAGGTGAAACCCAATGGAACTTGGATCGGATTGCTATTGCTTCGGCTTTGGATAAGGTTCAGAAACTTAACTTTGCCAAAGCTTTAGCACTGCATTACAAGGATGGGGGGATCGACATTTTGTACCATCCCAGTCCCGAAAATTTAGAGCGTATTAGCATTAAAGGAGGCTATAACCAGCTTTTAGAGCTCAATAATTGGGGCTATTGGGTCATTACCAGAGCTGATGAAAAAGGGGAGCTGATTCATTTTAAAGATCGTTTTTCTGCACCTAAAATTCAACGTTCGGAGCTACCCAAGGGTATTCGTAAAGTAAAAAACATACAGTCTAATGCTTGGAGTATTTTTGGAGCGCCCCCCTCTTCTCCTCTATTATCCATGAATTATCAGAATCAGAATTGGTTGTGGCATTTGGATGGTGAAACCTGGCACAAAATTCCAACAGAAGATTTTTATACCAAGGCAGAAGTCTGGTCTAACAAGCGTTATCTTGTCACTAAAGACGAGAAAGAAGGGGTCTTAGGTCAGGATGGTCAGTTGCTAATGCCCGTAATTTATAAAGGAGTATATCCCTTAAAAGAGCATTATATGGCAGTAGCAGAGCAGGAGGGTACCTTTAAAGTTGCATTTTTTGATGCAGCAGGCAAGGCTTTAACCCCTTTTAAGTTTGATGTGAATATAGTGGTAAGCTACGACCCCGAAACATTTGAAGAGATACAAGTCCCTAACTTTGCGTTTAATCCAAAGGCTGGAACTGTTGTGTTAAAAGAGTCAGGGGATAAAGATGAAGCAGTGCCCCTCAAAGAAGCAGTTTATAATCATTATGGGAAAGAGGTAATCCCACCCAAGTACGATTTGTTGCAAGAGGTGTATACGGACTCTTTAGCTGTGGCTTATTATATTGTGGTGAAGGATATGGATCATTCTAATCCAGAGGAAACCAAAGAAGCTTTACCCAAAGGGAAATATGGGGTCATCAACTCTCTGGGGAAAAGAGTGATTCCTTTCAAATATCAGTCTATAAAATTCCTCGACCAAGCTTGGGTTTATGATGAAAAAAATTTTGAAATGACTTTGGAACCTACTGTAAAACCGATTCAACCTCATTTCATAGTCAAGGATAAAAAAGGTAGAACTCTTTTTCTAGATCTCAAGGGCAAAAAGATTGAAAACCCTTTGAAAGGGGTGAAAAACTTGTATGATCCTGAAGGGTCTTGATACTAATAGTTTGTATGGCAGCATCCTGAACTAGATTATCAGATGCTAGCTTAAGAGACCCAAAGACTAGATGAGATACATCCTGTCTTTGGGTCTCGCATTATATGGTTGTATGCCTCAGGCTTTAGTAACGCTTAAAAAATAAATTCCTGATTTCCTGCCATGAATTTATAGTTC
>CAZOLU010000276.1:0-5800 GCA_964580485.1 uncultured Saprospiraceae bacterium
TTAGGGATAATGAAGAAGTAGAGGCATTGCTAGATTATGCCTTTGAGTTGTATCAACAATCATAAGGCTGACAAACAATAAGTTTTGGTTCTATGCTCAACACCAAATCGCCTACTCCTACGCTTCCATGATGAGTTGGGCTATGACTATCTAGGCAATTGGGAAAAAGCAAAGCGAACGCAACCCGTAGAAGGATAATTTATTTGCTTATCTAACGCAAAATAAAGGCTATTCTGAGGCTTAAAAAATAATGTATCATCAATATGAAAAAAATCACCCAACTAGAACGCGATACCCAAAATCGAGTCGTCCAACTCTTTCAAAATACACTAGGTTATAAATACCTAGGCAATTGGGAGGATCGACAACATAACAGTAACCTTGAAGAAGGCATTCTGCGTAAGTTTTTGCAAAAGCAGGGCTATACAGAAGCTTTTATTACCAAAGCCTTACAGGAGGTGCGTAAGCTAAGTGGAGATCAAGCTCGTTCTCTTTATGAGGTGAATAAGGAGTTTTATGGGCTCTTACGCTATGGAGTAAAGGTAAAGGCTGAAGTAGGTGGTTTATATGAAACGGTATGGTTGATTGATTGGAATGATTTGGGTAACAATGACTTTTATATTGCAGAGGAGGTCAGCATTAAAGGTGAAAATAAGAAGCGTCCAGATATCGTCATTTATGTAAATGGTATTGCTTTAGGAGTGATTGAGTTGAAGAGAGGTACCGTCTCTGTTAATGAAGGAATTCGACAAAATTTGGATAACCAAAGGGCTAATTTTATCAAGAATTTCTTCAATACCATCCAGCTGGTGTTAGCAGGTAATGATACTCAAGGCCTACGCTATGGAGTAATTAAGACCCCTGAAAAATATTATCAACGCTGGAAAGAGGAACAAAATCCAGCATATCAGTTTTTGAGAGCAAAGCATATTGATCAGATGATAGATGAGCATACCATTTTGTTGGATCAGCACATCATGCAGTTTTGTCATAAAGAACGTTTCCTAGAACTGATTCAAGACTTCATTATTTTTGATGGTGGAGTAAAAAAAATCTGCCGCCCTCAACAATATTTTGGCATCAAAGCAGCACAACTCAAAGTCAAAAATAGAGAAGATGGCATTATCTGGCATACCCAAGGAAGGGGTAAGAGATAATATGCAGGATGCTCGGGTCTTGCTCATTACAGATAGAACAGAACTTGATGAGCAAATTGAGCGGGTATTTAAAGATGCAGGGGAAAAAGGAATTGTTCGAGCAAAGTCTGGAGCAGATTTGATAAAAAAGCTCAATAAAAATGAGGATGCTTTGATTTGTTCCTTAGTCCATAAATTTGGAGGAAAAGAAGATGCTGAAGGAGACTATGATTCTTATATCGAAGATCTTAGAAATAGTTTGCCCAAGGACTTTAAGGCAAAGGGGAATATTTATGTTTTTGTGGATGAATGCCACCGCACGCAATCTGGTAAGTTGAATGAGGCGATGAGGGAAATTTTGCCTGATGCGATGTTTGTTGGTTTTACAGGAACCCCTCTTTTAAAGAAAGACAAAAAGAAGAGTGTTGAGATTTTTGGCCCATATATCCATACCTATAAATTCAATGAGGCTGTAGAGGATGGGGTAGTTTTAGATTTACGCTATGAAGCCCGAGATGTAGACCAAGAATTGAGGCAATCGGATAAGGTGGATCAATGGTTTGAGAAAAAAACCAAAGGCTTGACAGATGTAGCCAAGGCGGAACTCAAAAAGAAGTGGGGAACCATGCAAAAAGTATTGAGTGCCAGATCTCGCATTGAACGCATTGTGGATGATATTATCTTTGATTTTGGACTGCGTCCTCGTTTAGAAGACGGTCGTGGAAATGCCATGTTAGTGGCGGGCTCTGTTTATGAAGCTTGTAAATATTATGAGATCTTCACTGCCAGAGGTTTTGATAAATGTGCTATTGTAACTTCTTATACACCTGTGGCGCAAAAGATAAAAGGGGAAAGTACAGGAACAGGAAATACAGATGAGATCTTCAAGTATGATATTTATAAAAAAATGCTTGGAAGCAAATCTACTGAGGACTTTGAAAAAGAGGTGAAGCGTAGATTTATTGAAGAACCTGGGCAAATGCAACTCCTTATTGTGGTAGATAAACTTCTAACAGGTTTTGATGCCCCTTCTGCAACTTATCTCTATATTGATAAGAGCATGAGGGATCATGGTTTGTTTCAAGCTATTTGTCGAGTAAACCGTCTAGATACAGAAGATAAAGAGTATGGTTATGTAATTGACTATAAGGACTTGTTTGATAGTTTAAAGGGAGCCATAGAAGATTACACAGGAGAATCTTTCTCTGGCTATGATAAAGATGATGTTGCTGGTTTATTGAAGAACCGTTTGGAAATGGCTCAAGAGCGACTTGATGAAACCTTGGAAGCTGTTCGTGCATTATGTGAAGTAGTTGCACCTCCAAGAGAAACACCTCAATATGTCCAATATTTCTGTGGAGATACAGAGAACCCTCAAGATATAAAAGATCGAGAGAATCTAAGAGTACAGTTATACAAGTCAACGGCTGCTTTGGTTCGTGCATATGCTGCTATTGCGAATGAGATGATTCAAGCTGGTTATACACAAAATCAGGCGACTAAAATCAAAGAAGAAGTACAGCATTATAGCAAGATTCGAGATGCGATTAAACATGCTAGTGGAGATTATGTTGATTTAAAGGCTTATGAACCAGATATGCGTCGGTTGATCGATATGTATATCTACGCACAACCTAGCCAGAAGATTTCAGAGATGGATGATTTGACTTTGATTGAACTGATTGTGGAGCAAGGGGAAGATGCCTTGGATAAGTTGCCTCAATCTATAAAGAAGGATAAAACGGCTATGGCTGAGACTATAGAAAATAACTTGAGAAAGGTTATTATAGAGGAGCGTCCAACTAATCCTAAGTATTATGATAAGATGTCTGAGTTGCTGACAGAGTTGATCCAAGATCGAAAACAAAAGGCTTTGGAGTATGAGGCTTATCTTCAAAAGATTGTAGCTTATACTAGGGAGTTAAAAGGCAATGAAGGTAGCTATCCTGCTAGTATTCAGAATAATGCTCAAAAGGCACTTTACGATTGGTTGGGAGAAGAAACTGAAATTGCACTTGCATTAGATGAACAAATCCGTTATAATAGAAAAGATGGCTGGATTGGTCATCCCCTCAAAGAGAAAGCCTTGAAGAAGATCATGAAAAAAGCTCTAAGGGACTTTGGTTATGATTTAGATAAGGAGGATATTGAGGAATTATTGGAATTGGTTAAACAACAACATGAATACAAATAGTGAACGTTTACTTATTCGAGATTTAGAGTTTGAGATTGTTCGCAAAGATATAAAAAATATGCATCTCTCTGTGAATCCTCCTGATGGTTGGCTACGCCTAGCTGTTCCTAAAGGAGTGAAGGAGGATGCCATGCGTTTGTTTATTGTTTCAAAACTTTCTTGGATAAAACGACATCGTAAGAAATTCAAGGAGCAGGCTCGCCAAGCGAAACGTTCTTATATCACTGGTGAAAGCCATTATTTGTGGGGGCAACGCTATCGATTGAATATTATTGAAGAAGAAGCTGTGCCTAAAGTAGTTGTTCGGAATAAGTCTTTTATTGATTTATATATTCGTCCAAATAGCCCTACGGAAAAGAGAGCGCAAATCATACGAGAGTGGTATCGTGCTGAATTAAAGACTGTGCTTCCTCCTCTTCTTGAAAAATGGCAAGCTAAAATGGGTCTCCAATTAAATGATTGGGGGGTCAAGTTAATGCGCCGTAAATGGGGCTCTTGTAATATTGAAGCTAAACGCATCTGGCTCAATCTGGAGTTAGCAAAAAAGCCTCCTATCTGTTTAGAATATATTATCGCTCATGAACTTACTCATTTAGTTGAGCGTCACCATAATGATCATTTTCGGGCGGTATTAAGTCGGTATATGCCAAATTGGGAGTTGGTTCGGGATGAGTTGAATGCGTTTGTGTTGTAGGGCTAGCCCTCCCAGAGCTCAGTCCACCAAAACATTCCAACTCACACAATTCATCAAACCGCCTTCCCTCGCTATATTATTCATTTCAATAGGAACGATTGTACAATCGGTAAAGGTCTTTGCAAAAAGCTCTAAGACCTCCTCATCTTTATTTCCAGGGATTTTAAAAACGGGCAAATGCCAAAAAGCAAAAATGCCGAAAACAGCGTTATCACACTGCTTACGGCATTTCTTGTAATCTTTGTAATAAGGTAAGACCAAACTTGTATTTGTCTATTGTGCCCAGGACAGTGGGAGAACCTCCTCCTTGAAATGCCGATCTTTATTATGTTTTAGAACTTTGTCGGAGTTTGGGTACAAAATGGGTAGAAAAATGAGGTGGTATTCTTACCTGCTAAACATACCATTATAAAATTCATCTTTTACAAACTTTTTTGCGCCAAGTTGCCCTTCGTCAATTAAAAAATATAAGTCAATAACAGGAGGTCTAATTTTTCGGTCGACCGAATATTCTTGAATTGTCCGAACCGTTTCTATTAGATTTTTATCCCCAGTTTCTTTTTCTACGATTCCTATTTTCTTAGCAACTTTCATTATTACTAAATCAGGTTTTATACAATCATATCCTGTTTCAAGTAAAAAATGTAACAATGATGTTGTTGAGCGAAAAAACGGAATCTTATTTACATTCATGATTTTTTTTAGCTTCTTAAATCCTTTCCAAAAATCATCAATATCATCAGCTGTGTTAATTACTTTTGGAATTTCGGTATTAGTCAGTAGCTGATTGAAAGAACCAATTCTTTTAATTTTTCTTGCTAAGCTTACTATATGAAATAGCTTGGCCTGCTGTCTTATTCCACTAATTTTATTCCAATACTGGTCTGCTAAATCACAAGGATTCATCTCAACGATTTGGTCAACATCAAAATTAGCAAATATTTCTTTGAATATTTCTGTTTTAAGGATCTGTTCAACCAACTTGGAGTTCGCATTTTGACTATATGCAATTAAGGTAATGAATATTTTCATGATTTCATTTTCGCTCAAATCGTCAGTCACTTTTCGTTTTCTTCTAAGCTCAATTTCGTTTGAAAAAATTGGTTCAACCTTATAAGAATCAATTTCCTCAATAATACTGTCAATTCGCTGAAATATTTCTGGTTTCATATCAGTTCAACAACTTTACTATTTGTATTTTTAGCTGTATTGGGGCAACTCTTCTTTTTTATCGGATAAGGATTCTTCCAAGCATGACGGATAGACCCATTATTCTTTTTTGAATAACTTTATAACAATCTGTGTAGTAAGTCTTCCGCTTTTTTACTCTTTTTAATCCTTTCTGCCACAATACAATTTTCTGGATTCTCGCCAGTTTCAATATAGCGACTTGCAATCGTCATACAGCCACTGCATTTTCCTTTTAAAATGACATCATTCAGATCATTGAGGTAGGTTTTATAGTCTACCAATTTTTTCTCCGCTGCTGAACAGCTACAAAAAATGTTATTCAGATAAAGATCAAGCTTATTCGCAGAATCTCCCATAACTAGTTTGAGTTCTGATTCTGTGATTTCGACCTCATCGGGGAATATGGTATGTTTGGATTTTTTCATAGGCTATTTTAATGTAAGTTACAAAATTAGTGAGATGCATCCTAGCCCCAAACAATCTCATAGCCCAACGTCCTCGCCTTATCAACAAAACGCTCTATATTCTTTGGCACCCACTGTGTACAAACAGCTATGCTCTCATCCTTTAATTGGATGACTTCTT
>CAZOLU010000277.1:0-5798 GCA_964580485.1 uncultured Saprospiraceae bacterium
CGTCTCACTACATACTACTTTTTGTCTTTTAAATTATTTTTATTTGGGGCAGCCGCCCGCAAGCGGGCGGCTCGGCTATGCTACACAGCTCCTGCTGGGGCAGTCGGCCCTCCGTTGCTCTACGGGCTGTCTGCTTTGCAGCCACTGTTCCGCAGCGCCGCGCCAACTATTGTTCAGTATTATCCTCTAAAGTCTCTAAATCTGAAACCTTTTTTCTATTCAAAAGCGGTAAGGCCACATAGGCCAAAAGCCCGAATCCTATATTACAGAACAAGTTGATGGTAAAGAAACTAATATTGGAAAATGCAAAGGCATCGGCTTTCGAGACCCCGTAAATCACCAAAGCTGCGGTTACGGTAAGCTGATAAGTTCCCATCCCCCCAGGAGAAGGCACTACAATACCAAAAGCTCCAAAAACAAAGGCCAAAAGTGCCGCTTCTGGCCCAAGGTGAAGCGTGGGTCCATAGGCAAAAAAGCAAAGATAGGTCATCATAAAATACATCAACCAAATGACTCCAGTATGAAAAAAGAACCAAATTAAGGCTTTTTGGCGCAAGGAAAATACCGTTTTAAGTCCCTCTACAAAATTGACCGCCATTCCTTTGAGCTTCTTGAAAATAGCCGTTTGCATCAAGCGTTGGCGAAAAGCATAGAGCAGCCCAAGTCCAAGCAGCCCAAGCAAAGCAAAGCCCCCCAAAATCCACCAAATTGGTAGTCCGCCCCCCTCTTCTGCTAGAGGTAGATCCTTCACACAATCCAAGTTGGTGTCCGTTTGACCAGTTAAGAAGTTATAAATATTTTGAAACTGAAAAAGCAGGGTAAACCCTACAATCAGTAGCAGCATCAACACATCTAAAATGCGATCTGTCACGATAGTACCCAGCAGCTTGTCTAAGGAAATTTTCTCATATTGAGCCAAGGTGGCAGGGCGAGCAAACTCTCCCGCTCTTGGCAAAGCCAAATTCACCAAATAGCCAATCATTATCGAGAAAAAAGAGTTGTACCATTTGGGGCGATATTTTCCACCACCATCCAATTGCTGAATGAGGAGGTTCCAGCGCAAAGCTCGACTTACATTACTAATCATAAACATCAAACACACCATCCCCAGCCAAAAAGCCGAGGCCCCCGCAAAATCCGACCACAATTTGCCAATCAGGCTATCATGCTCACATTTGCCTTTGCAATCATACTCCAGCTTAAAATCACATTCGGCCTGATAACCAGCCTCTTGATTCCTAAAAACAAAGTATAAAATCAGTACACCAACCCCCAAAAAAAGGAGAAACTTTAAGATAGATTTGATCGGATTCGCCTTAGGTGGCTGCTGCTCTGCACTCACTTGATGGATGTTTAAATGCTAATGGTATTTTCCAGTAGTTGATTTTTTTCATTGGGCATAACCGTAATGGGCTGGAAGTTTTTAGCCTCCTCTACAGTCATGTAAGCATAAGAGATGATAATGACAATGTCACCAGGCTGTACTCTTCGAGCCGCAGCACCATTGAGGCAAATCACCCCAGAATTGCGCTCTCCTTTAATCACGTAAGTTTCCAAACGTTCACCATTGTTGTTGTTGACAATCTGCACCCGCTCCCCTTCCAACAAATTGGCAGCTTCCATCAATGCTTCATCAATGGTAATACTCCCTACATAATTCAGGTCGGCTTGTGTAACGGTTGCGCGATGTATTTTGGATTTAAAGACTTGTATAAACATAGTTTGATTGATTTTTGGCACAGCGCAAGCGCGAAATTACAAAACTTTATTGGTATTCGCAGGCTGTTGATTAAAAATTAACGGGTTGCAACTTGCTCTTAAAAAAGAAAAGCTGCGCATTGGAGTATTGCAGACTTCAAAAACCCTGCAAAATTAAAAACTAAATTCCAATATTAAAAACCAAAAATCAAAATATTAGTTCAATTAAGCTAATTAAATCAAAATTTTATTACAAACAAACAGTTGTTCTGTTTTCAATATTTATCACTGTATTTAGTTCATTCTACGTCCTCGCTTATCCTTGGGCTGTAGTTTGTAAAAATCGAGAAAATAAAGCATTTTCACAGAAAACTGATTGCGCTGATTGTACTCAAACATCCCTACAAAATTATCGAAGTAGTTGTACTCCAAATTGTTAGAAGTATTCAGCACCGCATTTTTCCACACCACATTCAGCTCACTCCCTGGCGCAAAGCGCCATCTATAAATCAGGTCAATATTAAACGCATTATAATTCTGATCATGTGCTCCATTATAAGCAGTGGTCCCCAAGCTACCATCCTCTAAGAGTACAAAAAAGCGATTGTACTCTACCAAAGCCCAATAATGCCGAGCCGAAAAGCTTAGAGACATATAAGCATTGAATAGATAATTGAGGGTGATGCGATTTTCTACAATTTGAAAATAACGTGATCCAAAAATAATCTCATCATCTCCATTAACATTAGCATTGGTTACAAAACCGATATTGTTGCGACGAATGATCGTATTTTGAGTTAAAATCATATTGACCCGATCGCTAAAACGAAAGCGAGGCTCTAGTTCCCCTTCAATAACATCGGCGCCCTGCCATTCTAGACTAGAGCCCTGAAATCGCCGATAAGAAGCCCGCCCATCCAAGGCAAAAGCCTTTCGATAATCGCTAGAGAAAAAGCCACCGATGCGCCCCCATACGGGTTTTTTCCAAACCAAGCCCTGCCGAGATTCATAGTAATCGTCAAAACCCAAGGGCTGGTAGGCAAAGTCGATCGCCGTAGTTAAAAAGTTTTTGAAAGTGCCCCATACATCTCCATTAATTTCCAAACGCATAAAATTACGTGGGCGATAAAACTGTTCGGTATAAAAACCAATTCTTGCTCGCAGGTTGTTGTAAATCCAAAAAGGGGAAAAAATATTGTAGCGTAGATTTCCATTGGTTCGCATATAGTTGGTTCGACCAATAAAACCGAGATCATTGATATTATATTGATCGCTCAAAATAGCATGCCCCAGATTCCAACGAAACTGCCCCCCTACCTTCGCAATATCAATATTGGTTTTATACCCTATTTCAGCAGTTTCATCATACAAGGCTTCATCCAAAAAACGATGGCTATATGCGGCATCCCCAGCCACTGCATATTGATTGGTTTTATCTGTAAATCTAAAGTCTGTACCCAACACTAGAGCATCGGTAAAATTCCCCCTACGCAAGGTGGAGGAACTGACAAAACTCACATAGGAGTTGTTGCGAAATTGTTGGTCGATGACCAGCATATTGTAATTGGCTAGGGGCTCGGTGGTCAATTGACGGGTATCACCTGTTTGTTGATCCTCGATTGTTGCCTGAGCGGGGGCCGTAACCGCATTAAAAACCCCTACGCCCAAGCCTTTTCGGGTACGCCCCGATACTTTGAGGGCATTAATGAGTTGAGTGCGGTCGGGATTTCGGCTGATGATTTCGGTGGAATCTAACTGACTGTTGGCCCAGCCGTAGCGGCTAGGAAGGTTGCCTACTCTTCGGGAGTAAAACAGTCCGGCTCGATTGAAAATTTCAGTACCTTCGGTGAAAAAGGGTCGCCTTTCGGCATAATAGATCTCAAAGGGACTGAGGTTGAACTCAAGATTATCAAATTGCACATCTCCAAAATCAGGGATCAAAGCCACATCCAGAGTAAAACTTTCGTTAATCCCATATTTCAAATCGGTTCCAGCAGTCGCCGTAGGCACTAAAGTACCATCCTCCTCTACAATCAAGTATCCTGCAGCATAAGGCGTTAGGGAAAGACGGATAGGAGGTCTAATTTTTTCAATACCTAACAAGATCCCATATTGCTGTACTTCACCATCAATCTCAGGATCAATCTTACTCCAAAAGGAGTTTTCTCGAATCCGCCGGATCGAGCGTTCAAAGTTGATGCCCCAAATTTGTTTTTCTTTTTTGGGAAAACGCAGTTGAGAGTAGGGAATTTCCATTTCGGCCACCCAGCCATTTTCTACAATTTTAGCGGCGGAAGTCCAGGCAGCATCCCATACCGCATCGCCATTACTAGCATCCCCCTCAACCCCAGCAGCCGTTACCGTAAAGCTAAAATCCGATTGCTGGGTATACATTCCATCAATATAAACTGTGAAAAAATCGGCATTGGTCGAGCCAATCACATCTCGTACCGATAGCTGTTTTAAAATACTATCAGGATCGGGATCATACATCATTGCCCCAATATATATTGCTTCGGTACTATATAGCACCTTAACCTCCGTTCTCATAGAGGAGGGGGTATTGGGCTCTGGCGAGTTTTCGGTAAAGCCACTGGCAATGGCTGCATTTTTCCAGCATTCCTCATCGAGCAGCCCATCTATTTTAGGCGTTTCACTGCTGTACTGTGCAAGTAAACTTCGTTTTCCTTCAATATTTTGGGCAGAAAGCTGAGCAGTTCCTCCAAAAAAAAGCATTAGACTACAACAGAGGTAGATTCGCAAAACTTGATAAGGCATTGGCGTTGGTGTTGGTGTACTAGCAAAATCGATTAAGACCGACAAGATAACAGCGCTGCAAAAATAGGGTTTAAGGCTTGGATTTAAAATTTGAGGGAATGAAAATTATAAAACCGTACATATTTTCGAAGCCTTTAGGATTCAGCAAAATTGATTGAATTTCAATTTGTGTACAGTTTTATCATGAAAATTTAATCCTCGGGGTTTTTTAACGCAGTGTAACAAAAGTTGTTAAATCAAACTCCTTTGCGAGGGGATTCACCGCCTCGCAGCTTGGCTTTTTGCCTACACTTATGATGCATGCATCATACCAGCTCACCTTCAGGGCTCCTATTCAAGCCCTTGAAGGGGCGACAGATGGATGCGAATGGGTGCATAAGCCCTTCGTATAATTAAACAGAGGATTGTAAAGGTTGTATATATAATATTTTTTGTTACACAGTATTTAACCTTAAAATATTTGCTCAACTAAAAAATACTCTTAACTTTATATACGAAATACATAATTATATAGTTAAATAAGGCATTAGCATAGCTTTAAGCTCTTTTGAGCTTTTTCTAGTTGACCTTAATATTTTATCACTTTTATTTTTTAATTAACTCATCCTAATCATGAACAGATTATCTTTATTTTTCGTATTCACCTTATTAAGGGGGGCTTTTTTCCTAAAGTCCAGTAACCGGCTTGCCTAATCAGTGGTCCTCGCTTTATCAGTATGATGCCATTCAATTTTCGAATGGGAATCATCTTTATGTAGGGGGAAGATCCAGCGAAGGCCCCATCAGTTGGAATGCCTATCCGGGGGATCAGCTGGCAGAATTTCGTTACCGATACAGCAATGTTGATGCAGCTCAATTGACCTATACGCCTTGGACGGGACAGTGGAGGTTTAGAGTTTAGGATGGTATACCTACTTATGGTGGTTTGGTTGCATGGCGAGATATTATGTCCATCAGCCGCTACAACCGAGTATACATTAACGGTGATTTGGTGGTGAATGACAATACAGGCACTACCCAATTCATGGTAGAAAGCAATGACAAGGTCAATTGCCGTGAAATAGAGGTGGATATGGACCCTATTCCCGATTATGTTTTTGAAGAAGATTATCCTCTGATGTCTTTAGAAGAACTTCAAACCTATATCAAGACCCACAAACGCCTTCTCAATATTCCCTCTGCCGCAGAACATGGAGAAAGAGGTTCCGTAGCCTTAGGTGAAATGAATCGGCTCTTATTGGAAAAAGTAGAGGAACTCACCCTAATGGCGCTGTCCAATTCGGGCAGTGCTGTTGATAAAATTTTTGATGATGAAGCATATA
>CAZOLU010000278.1:0-5352 GCA_964580485.1 uncultured Saprospiraceae bacterium
GAGCCTGCCGATGATTGCTCATGCCATGGCTATTATAGAGTTGAAAAAAGGAAATAATGTCCTTCGACCCAAATGGTTTAAATACCTCAACCTAGGCTTTAGAAAAGCCTACCGCAAGAGTATGCACTACCTTCTACGATAAGTGTGCTATCCTTCGATCCACTTGACTTTTTTGAAGCCTAAAGGCTTCTAAAAAGTTAATCTCCGCAAGCCGTAGCCTTTAGGTTTCGCTGAATAGCCTGCTCAATAGTATGCTGAAGCCTTCAGGCTTCAGCTTGCGTGGGAATGGCTTCGGAAGCCTATGCCAAGGGCATCTCTGGGAAAGGGAACGGCTTGGGTGAAGCGAGCTGCTAGGATCCTTTCGCTTCGCTCAGCTCCTTCTTTTTCGAAGGAGCAAAGTATCCTGCAGCTTGAAATTTTCGGATCCTTTCCCGAAGGGCTCAGTCTTCTTTTTTGCAAAAAAGAGGGCTGAGAGGATCGAAAATTGCTAAAAACCTAGCCCTAGTCTTTCTCCGAAGGAGTCGAAGAAGGCTTGGAACCAAGAAAACAGGCTAAACAGATACTTTTTTCTAAACTCAAAAAGCCTTTCCCTCCAATAGAGCAAAAGGCTTCTTACACAACCCTAAGTTTTTCCTTAGAAATAGCATCTCTTCATCCACCCAATCCTTCAAAAAAGGATAAAAGCATTCCAGCTTAAGTCAATAAGCTATGGGTAAATCGACAATGTAAATTAGATCTTAGTGGGAGGAGGAAGTGTTGCCTATCTTGGATTTTATACTACTTATCAGCGCTGAGGAAACGCTACGACGACCTACTTTTTTGCGTAAAAATTCACGGAAGGACTTTTCTTGTTCGAGTTTCGCCATATGTTCTGGCGACTTCATAATCGTATCTAAAAAATCTCGACTTTCTTCACTGCTGAGTGCACCATCTAGGTACATGACAAGTCTACGCTGAAATTCTTTATCATTTAATCCAGTCATAATACTGCTTTTTTGGCGTGTTTTGAATAAAAACTTGACAATAGAACTTTTTCAAAATCAATAAAGTGCTTTTATTAGAAGTATTTGGCTCTTACATTGATCGTATTATTCTAACATCATCTTCTACCTAAATAGTTCTAAAAAAAAGGAGCTTTACTCAAAGAATTTTGAAATAACAAGAGATTTTATAAGAATGGTAAATGAAAAAAGCCTCAGACCCTAGATATTATAGGGGTTTGAGGCTTATGTCATGATTTGGTCATTAATCCTTAGACTTATTATGCTTTTTTCCACGAATATCTTTATACCCTAGCGATTCCGCATAGTCTTTTAGCTTTTCCTTGAGCATATTACGTGCTCGATGTAGGCGTGAACGAACCGTACCAATAGGAATATCTATGATCTTAGAAATTTCCTCATAAGTAAAGCCTTCAATATCACAGAGTAGAATAACGGTTCTAAAATCTATGGGAAGGGAGTTAATCGCAATAGTGACCTCATCGCCCATCATCCCTTGAAAGATTTCCTGACGAAGATCGACATAGTCTACATAGCTACCCTCCTCAGAGTCGTGGTAGCTAGCGATTTCTTCATAATCGACCTGTTGTGGGCGTTTACTCCGCTTTCGGTATTGATTGATAAAGGCATTCTTCAGAATTTTAAACAACCAGGCCTTGGCATTGGTACCAGCCACATATTTATCTACAAAGCGATAAGCCTTTAGATAGGTTTCTTGTACGAGGTCATTGGCATCATCCTCATTATAGGTAAGATGATACGCAAAATTATACAAGGCATCAATTTGCGGCATCAACTCTTCGTTGAATACCTTTAGCTGTTCAGGAGTTACTGGAATTGCCTTATCTTCCTGTTCTTCTTGTTCTTCAATAGAATCTTGATCGTTATTCTTCTCTACCATTAACTATATTGGAATTATATGAGCTATAAAAAAGAACGCTCAGTACAGTACGTCACTGAGCGCAAGCAAATTTATATTTTTTTTCGATTCTGAGGAATTATTGTTTCAAAAACTATTCTGAAAACTTCCCTTCCTACTCCGATGCCTTTTGCTTTTGAGCACGATATACTGCATTCAACAAATTATTCATCTCTGCATTAGTGTTGAGGTGTTGTTGATGCGTCAGTCCTAAAACAGGTTTCATCTCTTGTACAAACTTCTGCTTGAAGCTGCTGTAATCCAAGGTTCCCTGTGCTACCCAAGGCAACAAATCCTTAAAAGTGGCAGAGATCTGATGTTGTTGTGTATGACTTAATGTATAAACTGTTTTCATCTTGTTGATCAATACTGCTACAGGATCATTAGATTGCACCGCAGTGGCCTCTGTCTTAATCTGAATTTGAGCAGTGCCCGTATTAATAGCAAAAAATAATAAACCTAAGCTAAGACCAAAAGTAAGTAATGTTTTCATAGTTGAGTACATAAATTAATCGTGAATAAAGTATTCCAAGGCATTCCCTACCCTTACAACGATTAGGAATAAGCTTTTGTGGGTAAAGGGGAGATCAAAATACTAAAAAAAAGACAATCAACCAACTTTGGCTTTTGAATTTTATAAAGCTAAAGCTCCCCCCGCTTCCAAAGCTGATTAAAAGTTCGTTTGGGAAACTTAGGAAATTCTCGCCGAGGGCCCCAGGCCCGCTTAAAAAAGAGCTGTGCCATCCAATGCTTTGCAAAGCCCGGCCCATTCAACCAAGCCCGCCGCAACATCATCTGCCGCCAAACCCGCCAAACTCGAGCCTCCACAGCATTCGCCCCCTCCTCCTCCAAAGCCTTCGACCGATTGTGCACCAACATATGATGCAAATCTATATTCAAAGGGCAGCTAGCCGTACAAGCTCCACACAAACTCGAGGCATGACTCAAATGCCCATAGGCTTCAAACCCTTGCAAATTTGGCATAATCACCGAGCCAATAGGCCCCCCATAGGGACTTTCATAACTATGCCCCCCAATAGTTCGATACACCGGACAGGCATTCAAGCAAGAGCCACAACGCACACAATACAACGACTCTCGTTGTTTGGGATCTGCCAAAATATTCGAGCGACCATTATCCAGCAAAATGACATACATGGCCTCAGGGCCATCGCCCTCATCCTCCTGCCTTGGCCCATTCAACAAACTGTTATAAACCGTTAGCTCCTGTCCCGTACCAAAAGTTGACAAAAGTGGCCAAAAGACTTCGAGATCTTCCAACTTAGGCAATACCTTCTCAATACCTGCAATAGCAATATGCACCTTAGGAAAAGCTGTGGCGAGCCGAGCATTCCCCTCATTTTCCGTAAGGGCCACAGACCCCGTTTCTGCTACCAAGAAATTTACCCCTGTAATGCCCAAATCGGCAACCTCAAATTGCTTGCGTAGGAGTTGCCGCACAAAAAAAGTCAATTCTTCAGCACTTGCCTCGGTCGATGTTCCAAACTTTTCATGAAAAAGCTCCACAACATCTGCCTTAGAAAGATGCATCGCTGGCGTTACAATATGGTAGGGCGCTTCATTCCTCAACTGCACAATGTATTCACCCAAATCCGTTTCCAATACCTCCAAACCCAGTTTTTCCAAAAAGGCATTCAACTCAATTTCTTCTGTAATCATCGACTTGGACTTCACCACCGTCTGGAGTTGATGCTGGTCTATAATCCCCTGTATAGCCTTCAAGGCTTGGGCGGCATCCTCTGCCCAAATCACCTGACCACCCCTAGCACTAAATTGGGTTTCAAATTCCTCTAAATAATCTGGCAAATGCTCGATAGCCTCATGCTTGCGATTTTTTGCCCATTTCCGAGCCTGCTCCAAATCCCAAAACTGCTTTTTCCCTTCAGCAACCTTTTTATCATACTTCCCCATATTAAAGCCGATGGTCTGCCGATGTTTGGCAGAAAAGCCCTTAGCTTCCGATTTTTCGAGAAAGGATTTAGGTGTTTTCATAATTTTCGATTTTTTATTTTGGGGCCTCCGCTTTGCGGCGCTACGCTTCAGGGCGCACCATTCGGTTTGGCCCTCCATTACATTTCGGGCGGCTTCGCCCCCTTTCGCATCGCTAGGCCAAGGCAGGCACAGCCTTATGCCTCCCTCGCAAGCCACTTAGCTGAGCACCTGATGCAAAACCTCATGCGATTGCAATTGAAAATTTTCGATATAATATTGATAAAAGCGAATCATATCCTCTATAAAAGCATGACGTACTACCCCCCTCAATTTAATATTCCCAGCATTCAAGGCCGAACTATCTAAAAAACGAATCAAAAGGGCACTATGTTGGGGCGAGAAATGATAGACATGCGCTGGCGCACGATCAATAAAAATACCTTCTTGATAATCAAAATAAATCTCCCCTTCCAAGTCTTCAAAATATGCAGAAGCATCGGGCATGAAACCCAAATACTGCGTCAATTTTACCATAAAGGAGAGGTGAAAATTCGCTAAATTCCCCTCCAAGTGATCCAACAATTGATAACTCGAAATCAAAAAATCATACAACAGCGGGTTGCTGCTCGCCTCCTTGATACTACGTTGAGCCACTTCCGTCATAAACAAGCCAATCGCTCCCCGAATCACATCATAAGGAACTTTTTGATACAAATAAGAGGGCTTGAGCTCTTTCACCCGATTGATATCCTTATCCTCCCGATGATAAACCACCATTTCCAACAAAGACATTGGGCGAACCAAGCCTGCTCCAATCTTAGACTTGGGCTTCCGAACCCCATTGAGGATATAGCTACGCAAACCATGCTCCTTGGTGTAAATATCACAAATTACACTAGTTTCAGAGTATTTTATCATCCTAAAAACAATCCCTTCAAGTCTTTGGAGCATAGGTGGTCACATTTTACACAAATATAAAATAGAAGACGCTGAAATCCCCTTTTTAAGGAAACAAATTTTTTCAATATACTGAAAAGGCTAGGGAATGAAAAACAAAAAAATATAGCTTTGAAGCAAGTCTACATTTTTTTGTGTAAATTCGTACTCTAAACGAATCAAAGCGTCCTTGAAGGACGACTAAAAATAGCCCTCATGCGAAATGAAAATTTAGACCCCTCTGGCGAACACTTCTCCGAGGCAGAAAAGATAATCGAAAAAGCACTACGCCCTAAGTTGTTGGATGACTTTACTGGCCAACCCAAGATTGTAGATAACCTCAAAATCTTTATTCAGGCGGCAAAGGGACGCGAGGAAGCCCTAGACCATGTTTTACTACATGGCCCTCCTGGCTTGGGTAAAACCACCCTTTCGTTAATTATTGCCAATGAGTTGGGCAGTGAAATTAAAATCACCTCTGGCCCTGTTTTGGAAAAACCAGGAGACTTGGCAGGCCTACTGACCAACCTCGACCATGGCGAT
>CAZOLU010000278.1:5362-5796 GCA_964580485.1 uncultured Saprospiraceae bacterium
TTTTTATCGATGAAATTCACCGCCTCAATACCGTGGTGGAGGAATACCTCTACTCGGCTATGGAAGATTTCCGCATCGACATTATGATCGACTCGGGCCCCAATGCCCGAAGTATCCAGCTAGCCCTCAACCCCTTTACTTTAGTAGGCGCAACCACCCGAAAGGGGTTACTCACGGCTCCCATGCGTGCCCGATTTGGCATCGACTGCCTCCTAGACTATTACGACATTCCCACCCTAATCAAAATTCTCAAACGCTCTGCCAAAATCTTGGAGGTACCAATCACCAATGATGGAGCGGTAGAGATCGCAAGACGCAGCCGAGGTACTCCTCGTATCGCCAATGCCCTGCTGCGCAGGGTGCGCGACTTTGCCCAAGTCAAAGGCAATGGTACCATCGATGCCAAAATTGCTGCCTATGGCTTGGATGCACTG
>CAZOLU010000279.1:0-5700 GCA_964580485.1 uncultured Saprospiraceae bacterium
AGGTTATATCGCTATTGTTTTTGAGCATCCACTCAAACTGGATAAAACGGTGCCTGCACTGATTGCAGCAGCCTTGTGCTGGGCCTTTTTATCTGTATGGCAATTAGACCTTTATGACCATTATGGTCAGTTAGTAGAGCCGAATGCAGAGGCTGGGCATGATCGAAATGCTGTTCTGCTCTATCATATTGGAAAAACTGCAGAAATTCTCATTTTTCTCATTGGGGCGATGACTATCGTAGAGTTGATTGATATACATGGAGGGTTTACCGCAATCTCAAAGCGGATCAAAACTACTAAGAAATCTACAATGCTGTGGATCGTTAGTGGACTTACTTTTTTCCTGTCAGCAACACTAGACAATCTAGCCTGTACTATTGTTCTGATATCGCTTTTACGCCGCTTAGTTCCTGATAAAATGGAACGTATCTATTTTGTGAGTATCGGCATAATTGCTGCCAATGCGGGGGGGGCATGGTCACCTATTGGAGATATTACGACCATGATGCTCTGGATCAACAACCGTATATCTTCATCAGGACTAATTTTTACATTGCTAGTCCCAACACTAGTTGCATGGATCATTCCTACGGCAATTATGTCAAGAATGCCTTATATGCAAGGTACCATTACTATTGTAGATAGAAATCCCCCAGATTCAGAAGCAGCATATAAAAAAGTAAGAGGGGCCAATATCATGTTGATTGCTGGAATAGTAGGGCTAATTTTTGTACCAATTTTTAAAATGATAACCCATCTGCCTCCTTATGTAGGGATGATGCTTTCTTTAGGGGTAGTTTGGTTGCTTTCAGAATATTTGCATCCAGATGAGGAAGACTTTGCCGATAAGCATAAATACTCGGCCCATAATGCACTTTCTCGTATTGAGATGTCTTCTGTGTTATTTTTTCTCGGAATTTTAATGGGGGTGGCTGCCTTGGAGTCACTCGGCATCTTGTCAAAACTCGCTATAGCCCTTGATGGCATTTTCCCCTCTACCGTAGAATATTTGCCTGGGTTTACAGGTCTAGATCTTGTGGTAGGGATGTTTGGATTTAGCTCTGCTTTGATTGATAATGTTCCCTTAGTGGCTGCTGCAATGGGAATGTATAATCTTACCGAATTGAATACCGATGCTGCACTCTATGCACTACAACACCAAGATCAAATTCTGGACAGTGCAGGGCAATATATGTTTAATGGGCAATTGCATTATCTTCAGGATGCTAAGCTTTGGCACTTCTTGGCTTATGCGGCGGGTACTGGTGGCTCAATACTCATTATGGGTTCTGCGGCCGGAGTAG
Organism: uncultured Saprospiraceae bacterium; assembly: GCA_964580485.1. Classification (GTDB taxonomy): domain Bacteria; phylum Bacteroidota; class Bacteroidia; order Chitinophagales; family Saprospiraceae; genus Saprospira. The sequence continues at coordinate 1,305 of CAZOLU010000279.1, forward strand.
CTGCTATTGCTATGGAAAAAATAGACTTTATGTGGTACCTGCGCAACATCGCTTGGATGGCTTTCTTAGGTTTTTTGGGAGGTGCCATCGTCTTTTTACTGTGTTACCCTCTGCTGAATGATTTTATCCTACTCCAATCTCTCGATGTTTTGGAGAAGGGGGCCAATGCTGCTACACTTGATATTAAAGGCGGGTTCTAGCTAAATTTTCTATAAAAATACTTTTAGCATGTGAAAAGTTTCAAGGCTAAGTGCTTTGAAACTTTTTTGCATTTTGGCTTTGAAAGCTCTATGAATACTAGGTTTTAGGGTGTTTTTTAAATAAATAATTAAATTAACTTGATTTTCAATTTAATTTAATGAATTTTAATTTTATTAAATTTTATGTTTTTAATGAATTTATAATTAAATTTTAATTATAATTAAATCTATTTTTTGTAAAAAATCTAAAAGTGTAAAATCGGGTTTAAAATTCTCCTTTTTTTGTAATACCTTTGCATTGTCAAAGTTTTAAAGCTTTCTAATCAACCAAAAATGATAATCAATTAACGCCTGATTATCGCAATCATCCATCAATCAAATTCTAAAAATTAGTAGTATGAACGATTTATTTAAAAAAGCTATGCAGGCAGGTTTAGGCTTGGCAGTAGTAACTACTGAAAAGGTCAAAGACATCGTTGAGGACCTAGTAGAAAAAGGTAAAAAATACCAAGACAAGCAAGAAGATGCTGCAGAGCAGGAAGAAGCAAAAGGAGAAGCTGCTGAAGATCAGGAGCAACCTGAGCACAAAAATACACGTTTTGAGGAAATCGAACAGCGTGTACGCAAATTGATCGAAAATGCTATTGCTCGTTTCAACTTCATCAAAAGCGATGAGCATGAGCGTATCGAAAAGCGTATCGAAAAACTAGAAGAGCGTTTGAATCAGTTGGTCAAAGAAAATATCGAGACCGAAACGGAGACTACTGAGCGTATCTAAGATTTAAAAATTGCGTCTATTTTGAGGGGCGAAATTCCCCTCATGGTTTAGCTCTAAAGAGCTAAGCAGTCCTAAATCACCAAAAATCAGCCCGTTGGGCTTGCTCAACGGGTTTTATTACTCAAAATTTTCAGGAAGTTCAGCTAAAATGTGGAAAAGGATGGAAAAAATTATACGAAAAACATTGTACACTGCTGTCGGAATTGTAGCAAGTACTACCGAGCGTTTACAAAATGTTATTGACGATTTGGTTTCTAAAGGCAAACTGTCAGAGGAAGAAGGGAAAAAAGTAGTAGAGGATGTGGTCAAAAATACAGAAAACAATCGTGAAGCTTATGAAGGGCGCTTTCGCAACATCATCGACAGTGTGTTGTCTAAACTCAATCTACCCCAAGGGGAGGCCTATGAGAAGCTGGAAAAGCGTGTCAAATCTCTCGAGGTAAAACTAGGCTTGCTCGCCAAAGAATTGGAAGCACAACGCAAAGCCGCCAAGGCTACCAAACAAGAGAAAACAACTAAAAAAACAAGTCGAAAAACTAAAACGACCAAAAAGGAAGACTAGTTTTTGCAAGATAAACTGTGGTCCGCAGCGATTATAATAGGACGTTTCGATGATTTTAAAAGTCCCATGTTTTGGGGCTTTTTTTATTCTTCCAACAAAGCTTGTACTCGATCTGGGTAATCACTAATGATCCCATCTAAAGGTAGTGCAAGCATTGCTTTTATATCTGCCGTTTCATTCACCGTCCAAGGAATCAACTGCATTTGCTGTGCTTTGACCCAATCAAGCAGCTGCTTGTCAACCAATTTAAAATAACAGCTATAAATTTCGGGTTTAAAACCCAAGCGATCTAGGTTCTCCTGTGGGCTCAACTCATTTTCAACCAGCATCGCCAAGGGAATTTCTGCTGCTTTTTGATGGCAAAGGCGCAAAACTTCCCAATCAAAAGATTGCAAATTACAGCTCGTTTCAATTCCCTTCCTTTCAATCATTGCCAACACCAAATCTACAAACTCCTCCGCAGGGGGGCAGTATTTCCCATCATAGTCGGGCTGGCGTTTGATTTCAATATTATACCAAATATCCTCAATTTGATGTTGCGCCGCATAGGCATTGACACTATCAATGAGATCCTCGAGCCGAGGTTTATAAACGGCCATCTTTTTCTGAGTCGAAAAGCGTGGGTGTTGTCGCTGACCACAATCGCAGGCTTGTATTTCTGCGTAAGTCATCGCATAAATGTTATAGTTGCGCTCCTGTGCTTCTGAAATATCCTCTCCCTTCGCATTTTTACAAATTTCATGTGATAACCAAGGTTCATGTGATACTACTACCTGTTTATCCTTGCTAATGACTACATCTAGCTCTAAGGTAGTAACGCCCAGTTCTAATGCCTTTATAAAAGCAGGGAGGGTGTTTTCTGGCATCAAGCCCCGACAGCCTCTATGCCCCTGAATATCTATTTTAGGCGTAGTACTCAACTCTTTTTTCATCGCTTTGGTCTGATTTTTAGAAGATGTAGAGGGCTTAGAGCTTTGCAACTGACAGCCCATTAAAAGCACCAAAAATAGGAAATTGATAGCTAACGTGTAGGTATTCCACATAAGACTTGGTTGAAATGAAATCAATAGTCGAAAGATATGGTATCTCTATGGAAATTGCCACAATAGGAGGTGAAAAATAAGTTAAGAATTGCTGGGAGAAATATACGCTTAGCTGTTAAGCTCAAAATAGGACACAAAAAAGGACAGTGCTTGCCGACACTGCCCTTTTAGCCTTTTATTCAAATTAGTATTTACTTTTTGACTAAATCAACTCCTTTTAATTTGAGTGCGTATGAAAGAGCTGAAAATCTATCCTTAGTTCAAATAAGTAAACCTTAAAAACATTTGCAATTAAAAATTTGCCTTTGTCTAAAAAACGAGCCCAAAATAAAAAACGCTGCTTCTTTTGCAAAAAAAATTATTTTTTTGTAAAAAAGTGAAAAAACATCCAGTAGTAAGGCCATTATTATAAAACCGTACATACTTTCGAAGCCTATGCCTTTGGCATAGGATTCAGTAAAATTAATTGAATTTCGATTGGTGTACGGTTTTATAGCCATTATATGACCAGCGTCACAAAAAAAATCTAGAATCTTAAAGATCTTTATGAAAACAGGATTGTTAAGATTGTATAATTGATGAATATATGAATGAAGTTTTGAATGCCATTAAGCAATGGTACACTTTTGGGTATGATTCGGGCTATGCAGCCTATCTTTGGAAAGAGATCACCTTTCAAAATGAGCCTTGGTGGCACAACTATTTTTTTTGGTTGATGCTGCTTTCTGCTTTTTTCTTTCTATTAGAATGGGTCAAACCTTGGCGACCCAATCAAAAGAAGTTTAGAAAAGACTTTTGGTTAGACTTTTTCTACATGTTTTTCAACTTCTTTATCTTCTCCCTGATCATATTCAATTCGGCATCAACCATAGTGGTAGATGGACTTAACAGTGCAATAATATGGGCTACTGGCTTTGATCTACAGAAAAGCAACCCGATGCAGAATTTCCCACTTTGGGCTGTTTTGCTGATTGGTTTTGTACTGAGGGATTTCATTCAGTGGAATATCCATCGCCTGCTGCATCGGGTGCCTTGGTTGTGGAATTTTCACAAGGTACACCACTCGGTAGAAGAAATGGGTTTTGCGGCACACCTTCGTTATCATTGGATGGAAAATATAGTTTATCGAACTATCGAGTACTTCCCCCTAGCCCTTCTGGGGATTGGGTTGTATGATTTTTTCTTAATTCATATTTTTGCCTTGGGCATAGGGCATTACAACCACTCAAATATCAGAATTGCAGAATGGATCAAAGGCTTAGTCTTGGGAAGTATTCTAGGAGCCTTTGTAGCATGGGTAATCTTTGATTGGAATTGGTGGCAAGGGGTGATTGCGATAACTACAGGACTTGGTTTGGGCTATCTCATGCATCCTTATATCAAATATATTTTCAATAGTCCAGAAATGCACCTCTGGCATCATGCCTATGATCTACCCGAAACACATAAGTACGGTGTGAATTTTGGATTGACCCTCTCTATTTGGGATTATATTTGGGGAACGGATCACATCCCTCATAATAAAGGAGACATCCGCTTAGGGTTCCCTGAGGTGGAAAGCTTCCCCCAAAATTTCTTTGAGCAACAAATTTATGGTATTGTCCCTAATTCGTCTGCTCAGAAAGCCAAACCTACCCATTCAGATGTCTGAGTGTTGTAAGCGTAGATGAATTTTAAAAATAGCTGAAAGACAAATTTTCAAATTGAAAAATATTTAACTAAATTTCAGAGTCCTAGCGAATAGGGCTCTTTTTTTTGTTATTTAACTGACATTACGCAGTTGAAAAATTAGGTAAATTGATATTTTTTTCTA
>CAZOLU010000280.1:0-2263 GCA_964580485.1 uncultured Saprospiraceae bacterium
TCTACGTCTAGCGTCTAAAAGTCTTCACTACTCAGTTGATTTAAAGCTACTTAATTATGCTGCCAGTACTTTGGTAGATTTAAGGGAGGACTAATATTTTACATCTTTGCCAACTCCTGCTGGAGCTCCCCCTTCGTTTTGGGACTAAATTCGGCCTGCACTTGCTCCAAATCTCGAGCATAACCCTCCTGTACAAAAAGATATGGCTGCCCATCTCTGATATGTAGTGCGACAATCCTTAGTTCCTGATCCAAAGGGATTTCCATATTATTCCCAAAACGCCCCTTTGCTTGATGAGAAAAACCAATCACCGACTTGATATTTTTAAAAACCACATAAACTGCCGTGTTCACAGGTTGGTCTACCAATATTTCTATTTTGGTTTTTGGTCCTTCAAAATCCAAAAAACGATCACAATTGACCCATTTGAGTGATTGAATGCGTAATACATTCCCATAACTAGATTGGATATCTTCTGCATTCAATATCCCCAAAGCCTTTCGCTTTTCTTCCACCTGCCAATAGAGCGAATCTAAGGCATAGCCTCGAAGTTCTATTTTATTTAAGCTAGACCGTAGTTCATGATTTTCATATATCAGCACAAAAGAATCCAAGACTTCTTTTAAATAATCATAATTGTCCTTGGGGGGCTTTTGATCTAGTATTCTTCTCAACTTGCGTTCTTCTCTGGGTGACAGGGGATTATTAGCCGTGCTAGATAGTTTGGATGAAAAGTTGGCTAAGGTGTAGTAGCGTTTTCTTATGACTTCCCCCCGCTCAATAACCTCTTCACTTTGACTGTTAATAAAATACGAATATCCAAACTTAGCCGTAATGTCTTGATAGCAACTCGTACTCAACTCATACAACTCCATAACTTTGATGCTGTCCTTCATAGACATACTGTCCACCACGATATTGTTTAGAACGGCTATTTCCGTTTCAAAGTCATAGCCCGCAGCCACATATGCCTCTAGGGTATTGTTTATCTGATTCCATTGTTCTTGCTGAACATGAGCACTCCTAGCAAGGCTTCTAAAATCATAGGCGATGGTAGACCATTTGTCAATATAAAGGCGATAATCAAAGTTATTCAAAAGTTCCTTTTGATGCTCCAGTATGCTTCTAAGGCTATCTGAATAATCGATATAGGACTTCAGTTCTGACTTGAGCTTATTGCTATGATCAACATAATAATTATCAATCGCCCGTTTACTTGGTCTTTTCACCCTTTGGGGTAAGGCTATTGGCTCCAATGGAATTTGTCTAAGCCACTCTAAATTTCGTTTAATATCTACGGCAGCATAAGGGTTGACATCTTCTCTCCGACCAAAGCCCCTACGACTATTCTGCACTGGAGTATTATTCACTTGCCAGTTTAGATGTCCATCATCACCATGCGCTCCCTCAAAAATTTCCATACCTTCTTTTAGCGCATCATAATTGGGCAAACTCGCTGTAATAAAACTATCTTGCTGCAAGACTAAATTCCTCCCCTCTTCATCCTCTGCTTTGAGGTACAACATCCCCGCAGTTTCTAGGAGTTGACCGTCAGAAGTCGTACTCAGGTTGTTCAAAATGATATCGGCAACACTATATATTTCTCTAAGGCTCAACTTTATGGTTCCTTCTACCTTGCGTCCATCTTCATAACAAAAGGCATTTTCAGGAATATAAAGCTTAACACCTTTTGCCCCTGTTATGAGATTAGACTGATTGGGGTTGAGCTCAAAGGCTTGGGTTTCGGCCTTGGCTTCTTCCTCCCAAAACGCTTCTAAAGCAGATAGGTCTGGAGTACTAGGAGTGGGTTCATCGGGTACAACAGCAGTTGTTGCAGCTAAAGTCAAAACTACTTTTCGATATTTTTGTCGTTCTGCATCATTTTGGAGTCCTGGAGATGGTTTGTAACTCTTAGTTGTTACCCTTTGAGGGTCAATTCCTTTTTGAAATAAGTAAGTTTTTACAGCATTTGCCCTTTGCTTTGCCAAGGTTCGATTTTCCAGAAAACTCCCAATATCATCTGTAAAAGCCTGAATCGCTATAAGTGCTTTTGGACTAGTCAAAGCTTCATCTACAAACTCATCTAAACTGGCTTTTTGATCTGCCGTCAATTCATAAGCATTGGGTGCATAATAGATGGTCTGCGCTGATAGCTGCTCCTGTGCTTGAATCCTATGAAACAACAAAAAGAAAGAGAGTAATAGTAAAAATCGCATAAGTTGATATTTTAATTGGTTCTATGTAGATAGAGTCTTAGCTTTGC
>CAZOLU010000280.1:2273-5695 GCA_964580485.1 uncultured Saprospiraceae bacterium
TGCAAAAATACTGCCTAACTGTTAATAAAACCACTACAATATCAATTCTTTAAATTACAATTATGCGTAAAACAAGCTATATACTGATTTTCAGTCTCATCCTGACGCAAGTTTTTGCACAGAACAAAGAGGATAAAAAATGGGATGTCGCTAATCCTCCAGGAGATTGGAACTTTAAAGATGTAAAATTCACCACCAATGAGGGCACTTGGATGAATCTGGATGTCAGTCCTGATGGTAAACAGATTGTCTTTGATCTATTGGGAGATATTTACATCATGCCTATTGCAGGAGGAAAGGCTACAGCTCTACGAACAGGAATCCCCTATGAAATTCAACCCAGATTTAGCCCTGATGGAAAGCAAATCAGCTTTACTTCTGATGCAGGAGGTGGAGATAATATTTGGGTGATGAATGTGGATGGTTCTGATGCCAAACAAATTACCAAAGAGAATTTCCGTTTGCTGAATAATGCCATTTGGACTCCTGATGGTGAATACCTGATTGCTCGCAAACACTTCACTTCTGGTCGCTCTTTAGGTGCTGGAGAAATGTGGATGTACCATAAAACTGGTGGCAGTGGGATTCAACTCACCAAACGCAAGAATGACCAACAGGATGTGAATGAACCTTCGATCTCTGCCGATGGGAAATATCTCTACTTTTGTGAGGATATGTATCCTGGAGGCTATTTCCAATACAATAAAGATCCGAATAAGCAAATTTATGAAATCCGCCGTTATGAAATGGAAACGGGGGAAATCGAAAAGATTACTGGAGGCCCCGGAGGAGCCGTCCGCCCTCAAATCAGCCCCGATGGCAAGGTCCTCGCCTTTGTTCGCCGCGTAGGCACTAAATCTGTGCTATTTCTGCGCAACCTCAAAAGCGGTATCGAATGGCCGATTTATGATAAACTGAACAAAGATCAGCAAGAGGCTTGGTGCTTGTTTGGGGTTTACCCCAACTTCGCTTGGATGCCTGATGGGCAGCATCTCATTTTCTGGGCAGGTGGTAAGATTAACAAAATCAATACAAAATCACTTGAGGTTACTAACATTCCTTTTGAAGTAGAAGCCAATCTCAAATTGGCAGAATCACTGGACTTCAAATACAAAGTACATGAGGATAATATGAATGCCAAGGTGATTCGCCAGGCCGTCACTTCTCCCGATGGAAAAACTTTGGTTTTTAATGCCTTAGGCTATCTTTGGAAAAAGGATTTACCTAATGGGAAACCTGTTCGCATTACCAAAGGCAAAGATTTTGAATATGAACCCAGCTTTTCACCTGATGGAAAAAGCATTGTTTATGCAACTTGGAATGATGAAGAAACGGGGGCGATTATGAAAATCGCACTAAGTGGAGGACCTCCTAGCAAATTGACCCAAGAAAAAGGAATTTATCAAACTCCTGCCTTTTCTCCTGATGGTAAGATGATTGTCTATCAAAAGTCTCCAGGCAATAGCGATCAAGGTTTTGCTTATTGTGAGGAAGCGGGTCTGTACCTGATGCAAGCGGATGGCTCTAATCCTAAACTTTTAATTGATGAGGGCAGTTATCCCCAGTTTTCTGCGGATGGAAAACGTGTGTTCTACCAATCTGGGGGCTATTTCTTTGGCTCTATTACCAAGGAATTGTTGAGTGTAGATTTGAATGGAAATGACAAACGCGCTCATGTGAAATCTAAATACGGCAACCGCTTTGTTCCTAGCCCCGATAACAAATGGGTGGCTTTTATCAATTTGCATAAAGCTTATGTCGCAGCCATGCCTCCCACTGGGCAAACCCTCAATATTGATGGCAAAAGTACGGTAGTGCCTGTCACTGCGATTTCTCGTGATGCAGGGATCAATCTACACTGGTCGGGGGATAGCAAAACTGTACACTGGACATTAGGAGAGGAGTATTTTTCGATCCCTCTAAAAGAGCGTTTTTCTTTTATGGAGGGTGCTCCTGATAGTATCCCCCCTCTAGACAGCGTTGGACTTAAAATCGGTTTGGAATATACGGTAGATAAACCCTCTGGTCGTATTGCTTTCAAAGGAGCTCAAATCATTACTATGGAAGGAGATGAGGTCATCAAAAATGGAGTGATTGTCATTAAAGACCATAAAATAGAAGCCATTGGCAAAGCTGGTAAGGTCAAAATCCCTGCGGATGCTAAGATATACAATGTAAAAGGTAAAACGATCATGCCGGGTTTTGTAGATGTACATGCGCATGTAGGGGGCTTCCGTTATGGTCAAATGCCTCAAAAGCATTGGCAGTTTTACACTAATTTGGCTTATGGGGTAACGACTATTCATGATCCCTCTGCGAATAGCGAGACGATTTTTAGCCTAGCTGAATTGGTGCGCTCGGGCGAGATGGTAGGCCCTCGGGTTTATTCTACAGGCGTTATTTTATATGGTGCAGATGGTGACTTCAAAGCAGTAATTAACAGCTTGGATGATGCACGCTCTGCCATCCGTAGAACAATGGCTTTTGGGGCTTTCTCTGTAAAAAGTTATAACCAACCCCGTAGAGATCAACGCCAGCAAGTGATTCAGGCCGCTCGTGAGCTCAAGTGTTTGGTCGTTCCAGAAGGAGGCTCTACCAGTTTTCACAACTTCACACAGATTATGGATGGACATACAGGAATTGAGCATAATATTCCAATTGCTCCGGTTTATAATGATGTCGTCAAAATGTGGTCAAACTCTAAGGTGGGCTATACTCCTACATTGATTGTAAATTATGGTGGGGTGAATGGGGAATATTATTTCTACCAGAAATATAAGGTTTGGACGGAGGAAAAACTGATGAACTTTTATCCTCATGGAATGGTCAATTCTCGGGCTCGACATCGTACGATGATTCCTGATGAAGAATATCAGAATGGTCATATCTTGGTTGCTGAATCTTGTAAAAAACTTGCGGATGCAGGGGTTAAGGTGAATCTTGGTGCTCATGGTCAACTACAAGGTTTGGGAGCACATTGGGAATTGTGGATGTTTGAACAAGGCGGAATGAGCAATATGCAGGCACTTCGTGCAGCAACTATCAATGGTGCGGAATATATTGGTCTTGATGCAGAAATTGGCTCACTTAAAGTAGGTAAATTAGCTGACCTGATTGTTTTAGATAAAGATCCTTTACAGGATATTGAGAACAGCAATTCGGTACGCTATACTATGGTAAATGGTCGTTTGTACGATACTGAAACGATGCATGAGATTGGCAATACGAATAAAGAGCGAGGCAAGTTTTATTGGGAGTTGATGGATAAAAATGCGGCATTCCCTTGGTATGGAGGTTCTGTAAATTTTATGGGCAGTGGTTGTAGCTGCCGCCATTAAAAATGCTATCTCCAAATTGAAAAAAGGAGTTGCTGAATGATTCAGCAACTCCTTTTAATTTTCTGAAAAATTTTCAGTATTCCT
>CAZOLU010000281.1:0-3008 GCA_964580485.1 uncultured Saprospiraceae bacterium
TTGGCATAGGATTCAGTAAAATTAATTGAATTTCGATTGGTGTACGGTTTTATAGAATTTTCTATATTATGGACTACTTATTCATTGAGATCATCCCTAGACCCCCAGCCCTCAACACGTTGCCGTCCTAATAGGAAAAGATAGGAAGGGGTGAAGTCAATGAAGTTAAGATTCTTTGAAGTCAACATGATTGAACGTCTATCCAGCTTACGCTCTATCTTTGCAAATTTTTTCAGTAGCGCATCATCTACGTCTTTAAACTCAGCCTTTTTACTTTTAGGCTTAGGACCAAAAAAGTCCTGCTCCAGTACTACAGCGTGTCGTAGTTTTCCTTTTTTTAGAATAAAACTATGTACCTCTACACGCATACTTATTCCACAAGAGAGCATATATTCTGTATGAATAATGGTTAAAGTATCTCCTTCTTTCAAAGATTCAGATAAAAGTTTGCTGTCAGCTGTGGGCATTTCATACACAAAAGGAAGCTGCTGTTCAATGACCTTTTGATCAGCAATTTCAATGAAAGACTGATATTTTTCCCCCTTTTCATTGAAAAACTCCAATTCATATTGACCAGGTTCCTTTATTTCTGCATAAAGAATATACTCTGTTAAGTCTTGCCTAAAGTAGTCATCGGGTGATTTGGGTTTGATGCGAATGTCCCAGCCCTTGGTTGATCCATTGAATTTTATTTGATAATCGGGCTCATGGGTAGGAACCTCGATACCATGGCTTTTGAGGAATTCTATAAACTCTACGCTGTCTGCAGCAGAGATCGCTTTATCCTCTAAGTCTTGTTGAGCGAATAAAAAGAAGGGCAAAAGGCTCAAGGCGAAACTGGCTAATATTTTGGTGGAGTACATAGGCTTTTTTTTTGTAAGATGATTGATTTTTGTAATGAGTTCAATAATAAATATCGTTTTTAGAGAAAGGTTAGTAGCTGAGTGTAAACTATTGCGCTTCAATGAGCAATTCATCTGCAAAAATCCAGGCATCTCCTCCAGCACCAAGGTGCCAGCTAGGGCATTGACCAATGCCTTTCGCCCTTACTTTAATATAGCGCGCGCTGCGGCGCAGCCGCAGCCCCAATCGCTCTTGGAAACTGCCTTCCATTTTAGGATCTAGCTGTGTTTCTGCCAAGCCCACTCGCTTGTAATCATTCCCATCGCTAGACAATTCAAAAACTACTTCTCGGGGCGACCAAATCCAAGAGCGTTGATCTTGTAAACAGCTCAAGGCTAAATAAGAGATCGTTTTTTCACTACCCAAATCCACTACAAACTCTAAATCTTGCCCCTGATAGCCTTGCCAATAACCAGAACGATAATCCTTTCCTCCAGTCAATCCATCAATCAAGGCCCGCTGACCACCTCCAGCATAGCGGTCGGCATACTGACTTTTTAGCTCAATTTTTCGATTGGGGTCCGTCTTCCGGTACTTGGCTTCAACCAATTTACTCTTTATACCTTTAGTATTGACGGCATAGGCAAAAATTCTACTATCTTCTTGAACATTAATAGGTGCTTGATAGTATTTTGCACGGGCATAGCCTTGTTCATCTCCCATCCAATAAAAGATACTGTCGCCATTGGCTTGAGCAAGCTCCACTTGAATGCTATCGGTGAATGCAGCATTTGGGGCTTTGAAGTATGGGTTGATGCAGATTTCAAAATCACTAGGGATCGAGCTCGGAGGCCAGTTTTCTTTTTTAGTCCCCCAATTCGAAGGCTTTGCTCCCATTTCAAAAACCAATTCACCTCCCTGTTGTAGTTGATGAAAATGAATATAAGAGTTGTCTAGGTCTTGACCATTCAACTGTACCGATTGGATATAAATATTTTCAGGGCTGTTATTTTTAGCTATAATTTTAAGGGGGCTGTCGCCAACTTGCAATTCTAGCTCCTCAAATAGGGGACTGCCAATGGCATAAATATCACTGCCTGGGGTCACAGGATAAAAGCCCATCGCACTGAAGATGAACCAAGCCGACATTTGACCACAATCTTCATTCCCAGAAAGTCCATCGGGGGTGTTGTGGTAGAGGGTCGTCATAATTTCACGGACTCTTTGCTGCGTTTTGTGTGGATTGCCAGCATAGTTGTACAGGTAGGCCATGTGATGTGAGGGTTCATTTCCATGGGCATACTGTCCAATAAGGCCCGTGATGTCTGCTTGTTCGTGCCCTCCCATATCGCTAGAGCTGAGGAATAGGGAGTCTAAATAGGTCTCTAGTGCTTGTGCACCGCCCGCCAAATTCATCCAGCCTTCAATATCTTGTGGTACATAGAGCGAGTATTGCCAGGCATTGGCCTCCGTATAGTTGTAATTGACTTCTGAAGGAGAAAAAGGTTGATACCAAGTGCCATTAACTCGAGCGCGCATAAATTTAGTGGAAGGATCAAAGACATTTTTATAAGCTTGGCTCATTTGCATAAATTGTGCATATACACTGTCCTGTCCAATAGCTTTCGCAAATTGCGCAATACACCAATTATCGTAGGAATATTCCAGTGTTTTAGAAACCGATTCTGCTTGGTCTGTCATCTCAATAAAACCTTTGTCCAACATAGCCTTCAATCCTGGATCATCCTTATGCAGTGCACTATGCTGCATAGCTTTCAACGCCAATTCTGTATCAAAATCCCTAAGGCTTTTGTTATAAGCATCTGCAATAACGGATACTGAGTGGTAGCCAATCATACAATTGGTCTCATTTCCTGCCAATTCCCAAACGGGAAGTTTCCCAGCATCCTGATAATGACGCAACATGGTTTTTACGAAATCTAGATTCTGATCTCTTGCAATGAGGTTGTAAAGGGGATGAGTGGCGCGGTAGGTGTCCCAAAGTGAAAAAATGGTATAAATATCATGATCTGCTTGATGAATTTGCCCATCCAAGCCCCGATATCTGCCATCTACATCCGAGAAAATATTAGGAACAATAAAGTTGTGATAAAGTGCGGTATAAAATATTTTTTGTTGGTCTAAACTTCCTCCCTTCACCTTCA
>CAZOLU010000281.1:3018-5695 GCA_964580485.1 uncultured Saprospiraceae bacterium
CTGATCCCATGCTGCTTGTGTTTTTTTGCGTAGTGCATCAAAATCAAAATCTACCAACTCTGCTTTTAGGTTTTTCCTAGCAGCTTCGACACTTACTGCTGATCCTCCTACTCTTGCAACGAGTGGCTCATTAGGGTTGAACTCAAGTAAGGCTTTGTTTTTTTTAAGGACATTAGCTATGCTATCTTCCTGATATTGGGTATTGATAATGGGCTGATTGAATTCCACCACAAAGTAAAAGTGTTGATCTGTAGCCCAAGCTTTGGATCGGCGAAAGCCAACAACCTCCGTTTCACTCACAACTTCCAACTCTACGTCAATCAGTGCATCTCGGTGTTCTAAATCAATTAGCACAAATGCATTTTTCTCATTTTTGGGAAAGTGATAGCGATGCATGCCTACACGTTGTCCCGCAGTGAGTTCCACGTTAATGTCGTAATCCTTTAGTTTTACCTGATAATATCCAGCTTCGGACTTTTCCTCCTGATGTGAAAATCGAGAAGCATAGCCTTGGTCTACTCCTTTTTTTGCACCATTATTGAAATAGCCTTGACCGACCATGGGCATGAGTAGAAGGTCCCCGTAATCACTTACGCCAGTGCCACTCAGATGAGTATGACTAAATCCGTAGATAACTTCATCGGTATGATGATAACCACTACAACCATCCCAGCCATCCAGTCTAGTGTCGGGACTTAGTTGAAGCATTCCAAAAGGAGCTACTGCTCCAGGGTAAGTGTGTCCATGCCCCCCTGTACCTATGAAAGGGTTTACCAGTTGATGGGCTTGAAGTGCTAGGGCTTGCTTTGGCGGACTGCTATTTCGACAGGCAGTTGTTAGGAGCAAAATAATAAGACTGAGGATGGATCGTGTTGTGTTCATGGGCATTGGACCGTGAGTAAGTGTGTGAAGGTGGCTAATCCTCCTAAAATAACAGGAATTACAGGGAGATGCAAACTTTTGAGTTAATCTATTTTTAGGATCACTGCCGTATCCCATTTTTGAAATAAACGACTTGCGCTTTGGGATAGCTAGAAAGCTGGCGCTTGCGCCAAGCCTCTGCACTATTTTTATCCTTAAAATCACCTACCAAAAAGGCGATGCGACTTTGTGGGTCGATGTCTAAATATACTGGCTTGTATTGTGCGAAAATAGGGTGCTTGATGTCTGGACTTTCGAGCTGTGTCATCAACTGAACTTTATATCCCGTGTAGTCGGGCTGAATTACTTCTGGTTTTGCAGGGCTTTGTGAAGCATTATTTTTGGTACTATCTTCTTTGCTGCTAGGTGCTTCTACCATAAAGGAGGTTTCATCGTGCGCATCCACCATTTTCATCATGTTTTCTTCTTGCATGATAGAGGCCAGCGAGCGGTTTTCAAAGTCGTCTTTAGGCTTAATATCAATGACGGTAAATTCGGTGCGACGGTTTTGTTGATGCAGCTCCTCCGAACATTCTACCCCATCCACACAGGAATTGACTGGGCGTTCTTCTCCATAACCCACAGCTTTTATGCGATCACTTTTGATATTGGCTCTGCTTAGAATATAACGTACAACACTTTCTGCTCTAAGCTGTGAAAGTTGTTTGTTTACAGCTTTTCCTCCCCTACAATCCGTATGAGAGGATAGTTCAATAATAATTCGGGGGTTATCTCGCATCATTTCTGCCAAAAGATCAAGTTGGTCTCTACTTTCTTTTCGAATAGAAGCACTTCCATAATCATAATAAATGTTATCAATCTTCACAGTTTTCCCTAGCTCTACCTTTTTCATCGTTACATTCCCAATAAGTGTTCCCATCGTATTATTTTTAGTCAGACTTTGAGCAACACCCGGAGTTACCGTTCCAAAGCCCTCCAAACAGAGGATACAACCATTCACATTTACATTAGCTCGCATTCGTTTGGTATAATAGCCTTCTTTTCTGAGCATGAAAATATATTCATTCCCCTGTTCCAATAAGATGCTAAAGCTATGCTTATCATAATCTACAAGTCGCAGTTCCTCTTGAAAAATGGTATTATTGTACACCTCAATGGTCACACCACTCAAGCTATAAGCAGTTCCGCCAGCATCTGGCAGATCCTCATTTTCTACAAATTCCGTAATACTTGCTTCCAATAAATAACCTGGCTGGCGTTGCATGGCCGCTTTGAGGTAGATGGGATCTCCTACGCTGGCATTAGTTAAATCAAGAGTATCTTTAGTCTCTTGAAATACTGCTTTAGTCATTGTTAGAATGTAGCGTTGCCCCAAGGGCAGAAATAGCTCAAACTTACCATCTCGGTTGCTATAAGCGGAGTAGCGTAGCGTACCTGTATCTCCTTCTGCCACAACTTTTACTTCATTCAGAAAACCACTATTATTATCCTCATATACATAGCCTATAACCTGCTGTCGATCAGATTGTGCTTGAGTAGGTAGAATTGTGGAAATCGTTAATGAAATGATAAAAAAAAGATATATATTCAATTTCATAGTAAGCTTGGTTTTAAATTTGCATAGGCTAAAAGAAATGGGTGTAAATTTACCAACACTAGAATCATTCCAATCTACCAACCACAAAAATAGTGTATCCTATGAAAAGATTGCAGTTATTAGGGCAGATATTCCTCCTGATGCTTATTTTTAATTCCTTTGCAATGGCTCAGAGCTTTAAGGGCTGTC
Organism: uncultured Saprospiraceae bacterium; assembly: GCA_964580485.1. GTDB lineage: Bacteria > Bacteroidota > Bacteroidia > Chitinophagales > Saprospiraceae > Saprospira. The sequence continues at coordinate 5,687 of CAZOLU010000281.1, forward strand.
CCACAGGCA
>CAZOLU010000282.1:0-4072 GCA_964580485.1 uncultured Saprospiraceae bacterium
TTACCACAATGGAACTATAAATTCATGGCAGGAAATCAGGAATTTATTTTTTAAGTGTTACTAAGCTAAGTTCAAAGCATTTTTTTTCAAAAAGCAAGTTGGATTTTTGCATACCAAGACTTGCCCGAATCATCGCATTGTCCTGAGAGGGGCTATCGACCAAAGCCACCAGTATATCTTCAAAGAGTTTATGCTGGTCAGCAGCAAGGTATTTGCTATTATAGCCAGCTGCTTTATAGGCTTTTAGGATCTTTTCAGATTGCAGCTCAGGCATTTGCCTATAGGTGTTGAAAAGGAGTAGCCACTTGTTTTCTTTTTGTGGCGAATAACGTTGCAGATACTGACCAATTTGTTTTTTTCTCCTTTATTGAGGCTATGTATAAATAGATAAAGCTCTTGTTCTTTTTTAGACATTCATCAAGATTTATAAAATGCTGCAATGGCTCGGGCTACCCGCTGTCCATCCATAGCAGCGGAAACAATCCCTCCAGCATAGCCAGCACCTTCTCCACAAGGGAATAGCCCAAGTAACTCCTCATGCATACAGCTTTTATGATTTCTGGGTATGCGAATAGGGGAGCTGGTTCGGCTTTCGGTGCCTACAATTTGGGCTTCGTGGGTGAAATAGCCCTTCATTTTACGACCAAAGGCTCGAAGGCCTGTTTGTAGACTTTTGGCAATACCTGGAGGGAGCAGTTGATCCATTCGAGCGCTGTATACCCCAGGAATATAGGAGGTTTTGGGTAGGTCTTTAGACAATCGGCCCTTGACAAAGTCGGTGATGCGTTGCGCAGGCGCAGCCTGCCCCCCATCGCCAGCCTCAAACATCCGCCGCTCTACCATTTGCTGAAAACGCAGTGCCGCAAAAACCCCATCTTTTTCGTAGGCTTTCAAATCTTCAAGTTCTACGGCCACTACAAGTCCCGAGTTGGCAAAGGGAGAGTCGCGCCGAGACATCGACATCCCGTTGACGACCAGCTCTCCTGGAGCGGTTGCCGCAGGTACAATCAAACCTCCTGGGCACATACAAAAGGAGAATACCCCTCGATTTTCGACCTGACAGACCAAACTGTAGCTTGAGGCAGGGAGTTGTATAGCTCTTGGGCGTTGGTGGTAGCGAATTTCATCAATCAAGGGTTGGGGATGCTCAATCCGAACTCCAAGTGCAAAAGGCTTGGCTTCTATCTTTACCTGATGCCGATGCAGCAGCTCAAAAATATCTCTGGCCGAATGCCCCGTTGCAAGGATAACTGCCTTGGCTCGATGTTCGTTTTGCCCATTGACCACAACTCCTTCTAACACCCGAGTTGTATTGGTTTTTCGAATGAGGAAGTCGGTTACTTTTGCATTGAAATGAATTTCCCCCCCATAAGCTAGAATGGTTTCCCGAATCGCCATCACCACTTTTGGGAGCTTGTTGGAGCCAATATGAGGGTGGGCATCTACCAGAATTTCGGGGGTAGCACCATGCTCTACCAATAGGCGTAGGGTTTTGATGATGCTGCCCCGCTTTTTAGAGCGGGTGTAGAGTTTGCCATCGGAGTAGGTACCTGCCCCGCCTTCGCCAAAGCAGTAGTTGGAGTCGGGATTGACGATGCCATCCTGTTGGATGGCACGGAGATCCCGCCTGCGGGCACGTACATCTTTGCCTCGATCAAAAATAATGGGTTTGAGTCCTAGCTCAATCAATTCTAGTGCGGCAAAATAGCCTGCTGGCCCAGCGCCAACCACAATCACTTTTGGGGCTTCGCTGACATCTTGTAGTTGATCGAGTATCCGAGGCTCAGCCTCGGATCGGTCATTGATAAAGGCTTGTAAGAGCAGTCTAAATAGTGGTTGCCGCCCACGAGCATCGATGCTCCGCCGCTTGAGGCGGAGTTCTAACAACTGATCCTTCTTGCCAAGTTTGAGCTTTTTTAGAGCTTTTTGTCGAATGATTTCTTCCTTCTCAATCTCCTCAGGGAGTACCGCAATTTCGACTTCTTTGATCATGGATTTGCATTTAGAAAGCTGATTAGGTGTAGCGCTGTGGAATAGGCTCCTCTTTAATCAAAGAGGAGCGCCCAAAGGGCCAAGCGAATAGCGCGCTATGAAACATAGCGAGCCCTCTGGGTACCCCTTATTATAGAAATGTATATAATCCTAATAGGCGGTCAAGCTAGAGTCAATTTCTTTGGCATAAGCCAAAATACCGCCTTTGAGGTTGTAGAGGTTGTCGAGTTCGTATTGTTGTTGCAAAAAGAGTATGGCCATTGCGGATCTTCGGCCGCTTTTACAGTGTACAATAACGGGTTTGTCTGTAGCGACCTCGTCTTTGCGAGGGTCAATTTCGCCCAAAGGAATATGGTGACCATTGATATGACATATATCGAGTTCATCGGTCTCTCGTACATCAATCAGTTGAAATTCTTGTCCCTCATCTTGCATGCGTTTGAGTTCTTGTACTGAAATTTCACGGACTTCGTTCATGTTCATAATCGAATTATTTTTGGGTTGATTTATGGTTAAATAAGTGTCTTATAATAATCCAACTCGCCCAAGGCTGGTCGGAAGAGTTGCCAAACCTGCTCATTGGGAATTGGAGCTTTGATCGTTACTTCTTCTTTTTTAACAGGGTGTATAAACTCTAACCCGACTGCATGAAGGTGAATACGACCATCCGTATTGCCTTGTTTAGCACCATATTTTAGATCGCCTCGAATGGGGCAATTGATACGCCCGAGTTGTGCTCGAATTTGATGTGGGCGGCCCGTATGGGGAATGACTTCGAGCAGGTAATGCCCCCCAACCCCTGCAAGTACTCTGTACTCTAGCTTTGCAAACTTGTAATGTTTGTTGCGTTGGGTACTTGAAACGGCTACCATGTTACGCTCCTTATTTTTGGCAATAAAGCCTACTAGGGTGTCTTCTAACTCTTCGGGGCGTTGCTCGACTACGGCAAGGTAGCGTTTTCGAATTTGCCGCTCTTGGAAGAGTTTGTTCATTCGTTCAAGGCCTTTGCTGGTACGAGCAAAGATGACGGCACCGCTCACGGGCCGGTCGATTCGGTGAATGACTCCTAAAAAGACGGCACCTGGTTTATTGTAGCGTACTTTGACATATTCTTTCACAAATTCTGTGAGGGGCATATCGCCAGTTTGGTCGCCTTGAACAAGCCAACCTGCAGGCTTATTGGCACAGATCAGGTGGTTGTCTTCGTAAATAATAGAAAAGTTCTCCTCTTGTTGCATATTAACTTGCTTTTATTGGGGCTAAAGATACAGAATGTTCCTGAGGGATGGGTAAAGGAATGGAGCTAAATTCAAAATCTGCTACACTTATGCCTTTTTTACAAGAAAATTATAAAACTCAATTGAGGAATCTTAAAGATTTAGAATCTGTTAATTATATTTGTGCAATAAGCCGTAAAAATTTACAGAAAGTTGATGATTGATTTGTTTATGGGCTAACTACTATGACAGACCAGCATCAACTCTAATTCTTCACAAGTTTTATAACTACAAAAAAATGTTAAATCTAATATTATTTGGCCCTCCAGGTAGTGGAAAAGGAACTCAGGCTGCAAAATTGGTAGAGCAATACAATTTACTACATATTTCTACGGGAGATTTGTTCCGTTCGGAAATTAAAAACAAAACAGCTTTGGGGCTTGAGGCGAAGTCTTATATGGATAAAGGTGAATTGGTGCCAGATGCGGTAACGATCAATATGTTGAAGTCTAAAATGGAACAACATCCTGATGTTAAAGGGGTGATTTTTGATGGTTTTCCTCGTACCATTCCACAAGCAGAGGCATTGGATGAGATGTTGAAGGAAAAGGGGACAACTATTGCTCAGTTGCTTAGTTTAAAGGTGGAGGACCAAGAGATCATTGAGCGTATTTTGAATCGAGGGAAGACCTCAGGGCGGTCTGATGATCAAAATTCAAAAGTCATTCAAAAACGCATTGATACCTACAAAAGTCAAACTGCAGAGGTAGCCACCTATTATGCAGCGCAAGGGAAGGTTGGAAATGTAGACGGGATGGGAACTATTGACGAAATCTTTGAGGCCCTTTGTGCTAAAATTGATG
>CAZOLU010000282.1:4082-5695 GCA_964580485.1 uncultured Saprospiraceae bacterium
GATGCAGTAGCGGTCTAATTGTATACTGTGTTGAGGTTTGATGCAGATTTTTGACAAGGCCATTACTTAGAGCACTTTTATTATCTCTTATTAAAGTTATGTATTATCAAGTAAAAGTTTTATCACGAGAGTCGGTCAGCTTTCCTGCTGCTAGCGACTATTCTAATATTATGAATGCCATTGGAGGCTTATTTGAAAAAGCAGGTTTTGAAGCCTATGAACTGGTGGAAAAGTATGTTTTTGATGCTTTTGAAGCTGAAACCTTGGAGGTGTTTCGGCAAAATCTTCAAACCTTTGCCAAAAGAGCAGATGAAGCAGAGCTAAAGCAGCTTATGGACTGGCTAACGGAAGAAAGCTGGCAAGTGCTACATCAATCGCCTACACAGGTAGAGCCTCGCCTGATGGAAGATGCGGGTACCTATTGGTGTTTGAATAATATCATGGCAGAAGCCAAACCTGACCTATTCCCACTAATTGAGGTCTTATCTATCAAGGTGGCTGTACGGGGGAATGGTGAAGATGCACTCTTCACGCAGGAAGATACTGGGAAGTATGGGGAGATTTACCCCTTTGCTCTGCGTTTGCTCATGGATGGATCGGCAGCAGAAGGTTCAATAGGAAGTTATGAATTGGCTGGGCCTATCGTTCGCTATTTTGAAACTCGAAAGCAAACGGGACTTCAAGCTGTTGCAAGTGATGAAGCCTATGATTTTGATGTGCATGTAGATGATGCTTTTGGAATTGCAGTAGCTGTGCATGTCTTGAAAGAGCCTGAGGAGAACGAAGATGGCGAAGAATGGGCCACCTATGAAATTTTGGTGCATCCTGATTGGCTAGAGGCTGATTTGAAAACTGATTTTGAAACTTATCCTTACTCTGATTACGAGTAGCTGATTCCAAAGGGGACTTTAGGGATAAAAACGTGTGTGTGATATGGCGGATAGTCCGAATTTTATTGATTTTGTAAAGATATGTTGCCGATCGGGGGCCGGAGGGTCTGGATCGGCACATTTTCATAGAGACAAGCTCACCTCAAAGGGGGGGCCTGATGGTGGTGATGGTGGTCGAGGTGGACATATTATTCTGAAAGGGAATGCCCAACTTTGGACCTTGTTGCATCTCAAATATATGAAACATGCTATTGCTACCCCTGGAGACCCTGGGCGTGGTGGGCGTACTACTGGGGCCAATGGCAAAGATATTATACTAGAGGTGCCTTTGGGTACTATTGCTAGAGATGCTGAAACAGGAGAACTAGAGGTAGAAATTACGGAAGATGGGCAGACCCATATCTTAGTACCTGGAGGGCGTGGAGGTAAAGGCAACTGGCACTTTCGCTCTGCTACCAATCAAACTCCTCAGTATACCTCGCCTGCAGGCGAAGGCAAAGAAGCCTGGAAAGTTCTAGAACTCAAAGTACTGGCAGATGTAGGGCTGGTGGGCTTTCCTAATGCTGGCAAGTCGACCCTGCTTTCTGTAATTACCGCCGCCAAACCCAAAATTGCCAATTATGCCTTTACTACCTTAGTCCCCAACCTAGGAATGGTTTACTATCGGGATAATCGCTCTTTTGTGATGGCAGATATCCCTGGAATTATCGAGGGGGCTCACGA
>CAZOLU010000283.1:0-270 GCA_964580485.1 uncultured Saprospiraceae bacterium
TTAGGCGTTGATCTCGCGTTTTTCGATAAAGCGTACCTAAAAAGTTTGGAATGACCCCGTGTTCCATCTCATCCATAGGGATTGGTTCAATTCCAGCTCCTTTACAAAAGGCCACATAGGCATAATAAGCCCCTCGGCCCGTCCAGTGATGATCGGTATTAAAAAAGATATATTCATCTTTGTGTTTGAATAGCTCTTCTGCTACGGGAAAGGCGTTGGGAGCGCATGCGCAAGGCGCTCGCCGTCGCCGAGGGGGTGGCCCCCTGTGTG
>CAZOLU010000283.1:280-5672 GCA_964580485.1 uncultured Saprospiraceae bacterium
CTACGGGAAAGGCGTTGATAGCGGTGTCGAGGTAGGCATAGATTGTATCAATATTTTCTCGTTCAGAAACGGCTTCTTCGATATATTCTGAAGGGAGATAAAATTCGCCATGTGTTGGCGTAACCCCGACATGAATTTTGACCTTATCACCAATCCTGCGTTGGTACTCATTCACCATATTGGAGAAATACTTGGCCGTATTGCGACTTCCCCCAAACATTTGGATAGCCATACCCTTGTAGATCAGCAGTCCCCGACTTAGATTTTGTACATCCGAGGCAAATCCATCATTGTGATATTCATCTTCATCTTTATTCACCTGACTGCTATCTGCACCTAGATTATCTTGCTGTAAACTATCATTTTTAGCAGCTACGACGTCAATACCCGCATCCATATTTACCGACTCATTATAAAACTTGATATCCTGCGATTGAATTCCTCTAATATTTTCAATACCAAAGGCTAGGGATACAAATTGATCTCGGAAGGGGAAATTATCGGCATAGTAGAGATCCAAACTATCTATAAACTTACCTTTAAATAAGCCATTCCAAGAAAACGTTGGCATTCTACAAAGCTCTCGTTTTTCAATTTCAGAACGATCCTTTTTAGGAAGAACAAAAAAGAGCAGCCCCAATACCGAAAGTATTGTGATAAAGAGGATGGCATTAAGGCGAAGTGCCGTTTGTTCTTTCATGTTCAATAGCTAGTTTTAATGGATTTAGAAGCGGTAATAAATAAAGGGATTGTATGAATCACCAACCAACAAACTAATAGATAAAAATAACAAAAATATTTGAATTGCAGTGATTCCCAACCAATATAAAATACTCGCATCGTAGCGAATTTTCCCTTCCCACCACTTGGCAAAGATAGGGTAAATTGGCAAACAAAGCAAGACCGTTAGGGCTAGCCAAAAGCTATGCTCTTTAAGTACAAACGTTAGTTTAAAGCTCCAAAGTTCATTATCGGCAGCAAAGACCATCACTTGAAGGAAATGCAAGAGTTGCCCAAAATCTTCGAGGTAAAAAAGTGCCCAACCAAAAATAACGGCAATCAGGAGGTAGATATGGGCAAAGATGTTGGGTAAGAAGTCAAAGACCTTTTTGAGGAAGAGTCGTTCCAAAAGAATTAAGACCCCAAAATAAAGCCCCCAAAGTACAAAGTTCCAGCTTGCTCCATGCCATAAGCCAGTTAAAAACCAAACTACAAAAAGATTAAAGTAACCCCGAAGCTTTCCCTTTCGATTTCCCCCCATGGGGATATAAATATAATCTCGGAAGAAGGTACCCAAGGAGATATGCCAGCGTCGCCAAAATTCGGTAGCTGTTTTAGAGATATAGGGATATTTGAAGTTTTCTAAATAGTGGAAACCAAACATTCGCCCCAAGCCAATGGCCATGTCTGAGTAGCCTGAAAAATCAAAGTAAATTTGAACCGAAAACATCATAATTCCAAACCAAGCTTCGCCTACACTAATTGTGCTAAAATCCATGGGGTTTTCGGTTGATCCTAAATAACTGACGGCCAACTCTCCAGCAACATTAGCAATAAAGACCTTTTTAAACAAGCCTATACAAAAGCGCAAGATTCCTTGACTAATATCGTAGGCATTTTCTTTGCGGTTGTTGATTTCCTCTGCAATCGTTTGATAGCGTACAATAGGCCCCGCCACCAATTGATGAAACAAACTCACAAACATGAGAAAACGCAAAAAACTACGTTGTGCCTTCACCTGATTTCGATAAACATCTAGGGTGTAGGATATCGTTTGAAAGGTGTAGAAGGAAATACCCACCGGGAGGTTGTAGGTTGGTGTTTTGAGCTTGAGTCCTGTGAGCAGATTGATGTTCTCATAGATGAAAACATTGTATTTGAAAGCGACCAGAAGTCCAATATTGATGATAATAGAAGATACCAAGCCCCATTTTGCACGCCCTGTACCTCGGTAGCGTTCAATCCATAGACCATTGCCATAGTCTACCATTGCGGAAAAGAAAAGCAAGACGATCCAGAGAGGTTCGCCCCAAGCATAAAAAGCCAAGGAGAACAGCGTAAGGAGGAGGTTACGGTAGGTCTTATTATCCACTGCATAATATAAGATCAGATGCAGGGGTAAAAAAACGCAAAGAAAAGTAAGGCTAGCAAAAACCATAGCGATGCTCTATATCTTGAGGTTTGAGGGCTCGATTTTTCTTAAAAAAAGAGATTCCGCTCCACCTTTGAACCTATTGAATGAAAATTTGATTGCAAATCAGTAGGCAAAAATAGAAAAAGCTAGGATAGATCAGTGATCGAGAGCCTATTATTTTTGTACTTGGGCAGTATTTTTTGCAGAATGGCCCTGTGGGGTCTTTTTTATACGGATAATTCTCATGTCTGTAAGTCTCAATCCCATTGATATGGCCTTTTGTAAATTACCTGTAGTTTGCACCTTATCGAGATCGATACCAAGGTCTACGATGGTTTCTGAAACAGGGGGTGAAATGCCACAAATAATCAATTGACAGCCCATCAGCTGAATGGCTTTATTGATTTTGAGTAGGTAATTGGCGATGTCTGAATCTACAAAGGGCACTCCGCTAATGTCGAGAATAAACACCTTGGTTTGCAGACTGCTAACTTTGTCCAGTATTTTTTGTAAGATATTGCGAGCCCTTTTTCCCGTGAGTATTCCCATCAAAGGCAGGAGCAGAATGCCATCCGTGATACGAGCAATAGGCGTTGCCATTTCCGTCGTACTATGGGTTTCTACTGTTTTGTTAAGTTCGTTGGTTTTGATATAAGCTTCTGCAAGAATAGCAAAGTGAACCTTCTCTAATTTGTGATAAAGGAGCAGTAGCTCTGAACTAGTCAGATTATTTTGTTGAATAATAGTTCTGAAAAGTTGATGGTAGTGGCTTACCCAGTGTACAAAGGCATGATAGGGCATCCCTGCGCTGCAAAATACCTGAGCCATGTATTGTTGTCCATTGATGAAGTTGCTGCCCATCGGATCTACAGCCAAATCTCCCCAAAGAAAACTGCTTTCCTCTTTGATTCTCGAAAAAAATGGGCTGTATTCAAAATAGTCTTCCTGCTTGAGCCAATCCATGAGTTGTTGTTGGATTAGCGCATTTTTATCTTGTGCATCAAGAATCCCTCCTAATTCTTTGAGTTTTGCAAGATCCTCTACATTAAGTTCAAATTGTTTGAGATAATAATTGATATGGTTTACCATAAGGCATTGAGTTTGGCATTCCTCAATCCATAAGATAGTTTTGAGCTTCATCCTCTGCTCCCAATTCTCGAAGCTTTTCGACACCTTCAATCAACTTGAGTTTACAGGCCTCAATAATTTCGGGTACATCGTCTGATTTATACAAAGTGAGTACAATTAGCATACTAGCACTAATAGAAGCAACATCATCGCCAAAGTGAATAGCTTGTATGTCTCTGAGCCTTATTTGGGTGATTTTATCTTGATGCTGCATTATTGTAAAGGATTGAGTCGTTTGAAAGAAGCGTTTGTTTGGGTTGGTTGAGGTACGTTGATGAAAATAATCGTTTAACGGAAAATTTTGGCAATCAAATCTAAGGCTTGATTGTCTTTGCGAACCTCTCCTTTCAAAATGGATTGAAAGAGCTCTTTTTCGTTGTCTTCCAGTGCAGTTCTAAATTCAAGCTTATCGTTAGAAAACTGTTTAGATCCCATCTGCCAGCTTGGAAAGTAGCGTTGACGAATAGGAGAGGAGGAAATCATGACCACATTTTCATGGCGATCATCCTTCTTAATTTTTTCATAAAGCTCAAAAATGCTCTCGTATGCTCCTTCTAGGTATTGTACAAAGTGGGTATTAGAGTAGAGTAGCACCCCTGTGATATCTAAATGATCATTATTTCGTTGACAAGCAGCAAGGATATTGTCAATTTCTTTTTCGGTGCACTTGGGCTTGCGCACACTGACATAAATAAGGTTAGAAAGCATTACAAATGGATTTTTAGTGTGTAAATAGAAGAACTAGAATAAGTGGATTGTCTTTGATGTTTAAAATGAAAATAGATAAAACCATTCAGTATTACAAATATTTCTCAACAATTCGTTGGATCGTGGAAAGGTAGCTTGTTCCAAATAAATTAAGATGAACCAAAAGGTAGTAGAGTTGATAAATTTTAATACGTTCGTCTAATCCTTTCTCTGTTGGAAATTCTTCTTCATAAGCCTGATAAAAGCTAGGAGTAAAGCCCCCAAAGAGTTGGGTCATGGCCAGATCCATTTCTCTTGAAGCATAAGATATTGCGGGGTCGATAATTACAATATTTTGGGCCTCATCTACAAAAAAATTGCCATTCCACAGGTCCCCATGAATCAAAGCAGGAGCTTCTTCGGGCAGTATGTTGGGAAGCACCGCGAAAAGCTGATGAAAAGCTTTTTGGGTTTGCTTATCCATCCTGTTTCGATCACAGGCAAGTTCCAATTGAGGGTAAAGCCTTTGTGTAATGTAAAATGCAGGCCAAGATGATGAGGGTTGGTTGTCTTGTTTCAGGGCACCAATATAGTTGTCTTCTTCTAGTCCAAAACTAGCTGCTGTGCAGCGATGAAGTGCCGCTAACTGTCTCCCAAACTTAGGCCAAATGCTGGCGGGTTGTGCTGCTTGAGGGATGTATTCTAAGACTAGGGCAGCCATATCTTCCCAATGTTCTACCATGAGCACTTCTGGTAGTCGAAAAGTTTGGGTACTTCTTAACAGATTAAGTCCTTCTGCTTCTCGCAAAAACATTTCTGGGAAACGACTAATAGAGTTGATTTTTACAACAAATTGACCTTTGTCGGTATACAACAAATACACATCATTGATGTCGCCTCCATGCAAGGGGCGCATTTCTTTGAAATTAGCATTCAAACACTGCGCAACGTGTAATAAGAGTTGTTGATACATAAGTGAGGGGTTAGGGCAGTATTATAGAAGATTGAATGTCGTTGGCAGAGGCAAACTGTTTTAGCAAGCTTGCAGAAGTTTCTAAGCTTTGTTCTAAGTCTGGATGGCTTCCAAAATCGAAGTACACCCATAAGCAGCTTGTAGTGTGCGATTGGATGCTTGTACGAACCGAATCGCTGGTAGGGCTGCCAAAGGCAGCCTGCTCGTCTCGCAAGCAAGGCAAGTGCTCTATATTTAGCTTGCCCCGACCAATAGCTTGATAATCATCGTTAGCTCGCCCTACACTCATGAGAATATCCCCCTCAATACGCTGAAGGTCATAGCTGCCAATAGAAAAGCCTGTACAAATAGACATGCAGTTAATGAGGTCTACTACGTTATTCACCCGATAAAGTGCCTTGCCAGAGCATACTCGCCGAAGCAGTGCTTCTGCTGAGGGGCGGTATCGGCTAGGATCTTTTCCCAAGGTC
>CAZOLU010000284.1:0-460 GCA_964580485.1 uncultured Saprospiraceae bacterium
CTGCCCACTCAAAATAGCTTCTTTGATGATGTTGAAAGCAGGGCGAGCTTTGACGCTTGCGCCTAGTTGCTGCCACTCGAGTTTGGCAAAAATCTGAACCTTGGGGTTGGGGTAAACACGATTTAAGGGAACTAAGGGCGTGTTGCCTATTTGAGCCTCAAGCCTTTTTAAGGCTGTTTTCAATGAACTACTTATGGAAGTTAGCGTACTCATATTCTGTTTTAGTTTTAAAATGGATGGGTAAAAAAGGAAACCGCCTTTTCATCAAACTTGGATGAAAAGGCGGTAGTGATTTAGAAGGGGCTACAACTCTATCAATTGGGTTGGAGTTTATGCCACACTACATCAGCTGCCTGATCATCCTCAAAATAAGGACAACAGCAGCAACAGCAATTTGAATTAACAGATGTAGTAAAGAATAACATATTGGAATTTTGTTTGAATACTCTTAGAGGCTAGG
>CAZOLU010000284.1:470-5658 GCA_964580485.1 uncultured Saprospiraceae bacterium
TTCGAACCGGTGGTAAACGGTTTTGCAGACCGTCGCATTAGACCACTCTGCCACCTAGCCAAAATAAAAAAGCTTTCTGAAACTGATCTCAGAAAGCTTTGCATTTTTATTTTTATCTATCAATGATATACCAATCAGCTTACTGAGATGCTTAGAGAGCACAACAGCAACAACAAGTAGTGATATGTATAAATTGATAGTTCATGTTTCGATTATTTCTGTTACAAAGTAGAAGTATATTTTTTAGAAAACCAAATTAATCGTAAAAAAATTGGATAAAAAATAGCATAAAAATTCACTAAATCAATTTAGTCCATTTATTTCTTTCAACATTTCATCTGCTCCCTCATATTTAGGTTCCACCTCCGTAGCTTTTTTCAAGGCAGCAATCGCAGCTTCTTTATTTTGAAATCCATACCATTCTACCTCTGCTAGGGTATGCCAATAGAGCGCATGCTTGCTTTCAATTTCCAATGCCTTGTTAATCGCTTTTAATGCTTTGCCAAAGGCTCCTAAGCTATCCCAATAAAAGAAAGCCAAGTTATTATACGCAAGATCTGATCTAGGATCAATCTTTATGGCTTCCAAAAAGAGGGATTCTGCTTCTTTGGGGTCTTTGTGTTTTACAATGGAAGCTAATTCAATCATAGAATAATGAAAGTGTGGATATTTCTGAATATTTGCTCGATACATTCTTTCCGCTTCTTTTTTATCACCACTTCTTGCTAATGTTAGTCCTAAGTTGTGACGAACTGCCTTATCTTCCAAACCACAGTTTAATGCTTGTTGATAATGATAGATAGCTTTTCTGATATTTTCAGGGGCACCATCTAACATAAAAGCATAATCAAAGTGAGCATCTGCATAATTGGGTGCATATTGCAGACAACTCTCAAAAAAGTTGGCCGCAAGCTCTTTATCCCCAAAGTCTCTAGCTATCTTTTTTGCAATTCTCCGATAAGGATATGCATACTCTGGATTATATTGAATGTAGCCATCGAAGAAGTCTTTATATTTTTTATAAAGCTTCACTTTTTTTGAATAGCTGTTATCGTCCATATCCCAATGTGCATGAATTATACTCAGTGCATCCCAATAGTTTTGAAATGTATTTTCTTTTTCCACCTTAGCTACCAGTTCTTCTAAATCCTCCTCCAAATTGTAAGGGTGTTGTGCCTTCAAAAAGGCTAAGACTGGAATAAAAGGACTGTACTCCTCTTTTTGCTTAATAAATTCTACCCCTAAAGCTACATTCCTGTAATCCTGACTACAAAGGAGTTTATCGATCTTTTTTATCTCCTCTTCCGACCACTTATCTTGCATTTTTTAATATTTTTTTGAGCTCAATTAAACCTTTGAGTATTAAAGCCATCTAAGTTAGCAAATTCCAGAACGAAGCATTCAATTTTAAATAAGAAAACAGCAGATATTATGAAAAAGCTATTAAGTATAATCACTCTTTTTGCCTTAGTTGGAACTAGCCTCTTTGCACAAGGACAAAAATCGCATAAAAAACATAAAAAATCTGAAGCACATAAAACGGAGTTGCGACAACATTATGAGCAAAAGGTGTACCCTGTGTTAAAAGCAGAACATACTGCTTTCGAAGCGGCACTCTCTAGTGATGATCTCAATTTCCTTATGGCCAAAAGAGCAGAAGCCAAGACCCTCAAGCAAGAGCAACGGAATATGCGAAAAGCTATGAAAGCTCAAAAGGTAGCAGGCAACTCCAAAGAGACTGTAAAAGCTGCCTTTGCCGAGCAAAGAGCTGAGCTGAAAGCCAAGCGCAAAGCCTTGATGGAGAGTTTAGAACCCTTTATGGAGGACCATCAAAATTTGATTCAACAGCATATCGAAGTGTTGAAACCTTATCACAAAGAATGGCGTGCAGAGCGCCAGGCCATTCATCAAAAGCATGTAGGTGAAGACTTTCAAGAGCGCAAAAAACGAGCAAAACATCAACATAAAGCAGCGCTATCCGAAGCAGAACGAGCAGAACGCCAAGAGGCTAGAAAGAAAAGAAAAGTACTGCGTTTCCTTTTGTGGGATGGGGAATTGAAGAAAAATGAAGCTGTGGATGTAGAAGAAAACGAATTGGTGGATGAGGAGTCCTCGGAAAAATACCAACTGTCTGCCTATCCTAACCCCGCCAGTCAGGAAACTAAGGTGAAATTTCAATTGGCTGAAGCTGCCAATCGGGTGTTGGTCAAAGTAGCAGATTTTAATGCAAGTATCCTCAATCAAGTGGAACTGAATAAACTTAAAGCGGGGCACCATAGTGTGCAACTAAGCCTTGCGGGGCTCAAGCCTGGAACTTATGTGCTGATTCTAGAAGTAGATGGAAACTCGGTTACGGAGCTAATTCAGGTACAGTAGAGTGGGGGTAAAACAGTTGTTCTTTTTCATGTTGGATTAAGGCAAGCTCAAGGTTTTCTTTGGGTTTGCTTTTTGCGATGTTAAGTGTTAATAGAAAAATCTCCTCCAGAGCAACTCTAGAGGAGATTGAAAAAATCACAGTATTTAGCGTTTTACTATACGTTCTACAATAATATCTTCACCAATAGCAATACGTACAAAGTACACTCCATTGGGGTAGGCACTCAGGTCAAGCACTTGTCGATTTTGAGTGATGGCGTTTAGTTCAATAGTTTGTAATAATTGCCCCATCACATTGCTGAGTTGTACCTGAGCATCAATAGCCAGATTGGCATCTAAACTCAATACGGTTTGCCCATCCGTAGGGTTGGGATAAATAGCGATCTTTACACCTGCATTACTGTAGTTGATTGAGGAAGGACCATCCAATACCGTTCCACTAGCTACATGAGTACAGCCATTGGCGTCTGTAATCGTTACCGTATAGGTTCCCGCAGCTACGGCAGCCAAGTCTTCTGTAATTTCGCCACTACTCCAAATGAAGGTATAAGGAGGCGTACCACCAGCAGGAGCAATATCTACTGTGCCATCAGTTCCTCCTGCGGAAGAAGCATCCGTAGTGGTTACCCCTGAAGATATTGCAGTAGGCTCGCTTACGGTTACCGTAGAAGTTGCAAAAATACAGCCGTTAGCATCTGTGACAGTCAAGTCATAGTTGCCCGCAGCAAGGCCAGTAGCATCAGCTGTTGTTAGTCCATTCGACCAACTATAACTATAAGGAGCTGTACCACCACTTACTGTAGAACTAGCCGTACCATCAGCCGCCCCATTACAAGTTAGATCCGTAGCCGTTAGGCTTGCTGCCAGAGCAGTGGGCTCTGCTATGCTAACGCTCTCTGTGCTTACACAAGCATTTGCATCACTTATGGTTAGGTCATAAGTTCCTGCCACGAGTCCAGTAATTGTAGCAGTAGAAGCATTGTTGGACCAGGTGTAACTGTAGGGGGGCGTTCCTCCAGCAGCTGTAACTCCAGCACTACCATCGGCACCACCATTACAAGATACATCACTAGTATTCCCATCAACTGTAGACGTTAGTGCAGAAGGTTCTGTGATGGTTACAGAGGCAGTAGCTATACAAGAGGCATTGTCTGTTACAGTTACGTCATAAACTCCTGCGCCAAGTCCTGTTTCGGTAGCAGCAGTACCCCCACTAGACCAGCTAAAGTTGTAAGGGGCAGTACCACCCGCAGGCGAAACACTAGCATCTCCTGTATTGGCTCCATTACAAGCAATATTCGTCTGGGCAGAGATAGAGGCCGTCGGAGAATTTGGGTTATTTACGGTTGCGTTTAATATACCTTCACAGCCATTTGCATCTGTAACGGTTACGTTGTAGATGCCTGCAGCAAGATTGTTAGCAGTTTGGGTGTTTTGCCCAGAAGGGTTCCAATTGTAAGAGTAGGGGGGAGTACCATTGTTAGCTGTAACTGTAGCACTACCGTCAGATAAGCCACAACCTGCATTGGTCGTGGTCGTCGTTCCTGCGATGGTGATGCTATTCGCAGTAACGGTTACCGTATCAACACTGGAACAACCTGAAGCATCAGTAACGGTTACAAAATAGTCTCCTGCGGTTAAGTTGTTTGCAGTAGCAGTAGAAGCACCATTAGACCAACTAAAGTTGTACGGTGCTGCACCCCCTGAAGGCGTAATCGTAGCCGAACCATCACCTCCTGTACAAGTTGAATTGCTTGTACTGCTAGATAAGGCAAAGTTACTGACCGTTACAGTGATGCTAGAGCTATCTACTGCCGGAGCAATAGCTGCACCCTCTTGAGCAGACACCACATAGCTAATCGTATGGGTTCCTGCACCAGCAACTGCGGGGTCAAACATATTCCCACTTACTCCAGGTCCCGAAAAAGTTCCTCCCGTAGTACCTGTTGCCGTCAGCATTACTGCAGCATCGCAGGAGCTAAAACTAGAAGATGGAATAGAAAAACTAGGATCTGGCAGAATGACTAACTGCAGCGCATAATCGGCAGCATTATCATTTAATGAAATCAGTGGAAAACCAGGACAAGATATATAAGCTCGGACATCAGCCTCAAAGTTAGCCGTAGCTGCAAAAACCCCAGCTTCGGTAGGTGTACCAGAAACGGATATACATCCATTGGCAGGGGAGCTATAAGAAGGCTGATTGGTAGAAGCAATTAGCCCTGCGGGTAAGCCTGAAAAAGTGAAATTATCTATTAGGTCAATAGTAATTGTTGTTCCTGCTTGTGTCGGATCAATAATCCCCGCATCAAAACAGGCCGTTGTGGTATGAAAGGATTCAAAATCGGAATAAGCTTGATTGACCGCACCATCCATAAGTAGGGTATCGCAAATTCCCCCATAGGAAGGGAGTGTGGAGAGACAGTTGGCGGGGGTACATTGTGACCAAGCTGTTTGCTGTATGAGCAAGGTCATCAGCATCATCGATAGGGTCAAGGATAGTTTACGCATAGAAAGTATTTTGTAAAAAGTTAGAAATAATGTGTTTTGTGTAAAGAAAGATGGTTCTCTGACAAATCGTGTGAATTATCTTGTGGCCGCCAAAATTCTAAGCCTCATATGCTTAAAATTAGGTAAGCCAAAAGAAATGCGTTTGAAATACCTCAAATAATTATTGAGCCCTTCGGTAACAGCATTTGTAATCCCTTTTTCACGTTTCGCTGAAATCAATTTAAGAAAAGAGAATTAGTTTAAAATTATATTCTTCTTTAGTGACTAGAATTTACCCTAAACAAAATATATGATGGTTAAT
>CAZOLU010000285.1:0-5636 GCA_964580485.1 uncultured Saprospiraceae bacterium
TAGCGACCGAAGGCAGATCATTGCCGTAGGGCCCACAGCAATTGCCAAAGAATCACAAAGTTTTCTTAGAGCACAACTTCAATCTATCTTGGCAGACAAAAATCGCCCTTTTAGACAGTTTTCACTCAGTTACATCGCTCAGAAATCAGGCTTCAACTAAAAACCTAGTACTAATTCAAAAATATTCCCAGCCTCATCCCAATCTATCCAACTTAGTACTCCTAAGTTCCAGCTTTTGCATTGCTAAACTTTGGTAAGCTGCCTTTATAATTGTACCTTTCCATTCATTCTTTAGTCCGTGAACTTTTTGTAGATAATTGATTGTCAATAGAATCACAAAAATTAGCTAAAGTAAATAAAACGTTGATAATCAATCATCAAAAAAAGCTAGTTTTTTAGTTTTTTGCAAAAACTAAAAAACTTCACGGACTATTAACTCATTAAAACCATAAAAATAATGAAAGCACTATTCGAACAACTCAAAACCGTAGACTTTCAAGCTTATCATAAGGCCTTATCTGCCATACGAAACCAGTTAGATGCTGGAGCAGAAGTTGAAGATCTGGACGATGCCGATATTTTTTTTCTGCTACGCCCCTATTGTTGGTTTTTACACAACCCAGGTTTTCAAGACATCATGGACAGTTGTGAGGATGCCATGCAGGTCTTACAAGCACATACACAGGAGTTGATGGAAGAAAGCAATCCTATTATGGGAAATGAGTTTTTGGCAGTAGCTAAGTTTCTGGCCTCCTATATTGACAAGGGGACTTTTGACCCTACCGAATGGCGGATGCTTTTCGCCAGCCCAGAGGTAGCGACAAGTACAACGGCTAAAAAATATGCGGAGCAACTCCAGTCGATTGATTCTGAAGCCTCTGCTAGCATGATCCAGCTACAAAAAACTATGCAAGAGATAGAAGGGGCTAAACATAGCACTTACTGGATCTTGAGACATCTTGGTGCAGATTATAGCAGCTTTTTAACCCAAATGATTCACAGCTTCCCCAGTGGAGACCAAAGCTATATCTTACATGCGATGGATGCCTTTGTAGGCGATGAGCGTGCGATTGCTTTTTATGAGCATTTTATTGAAAAAACCAAGTACGAGCAACTCAAGGAAGAAGCTCAAGGATATTTGGAAAGGATAGAGGAAACATAGTTCTAAAAAAATAGCAGAGATCGAAATTCAAGTTTCGATCTCTGCCAGTCATAAAAGCTAAAGGCTAAACCTCTTAGCATAGAACTTATTTTTGGCTCAGGGATGCTCCACAACTTGCACATTCTACGGAACCTGCCTCGTTCATTTTACCACAGTAGCCACATTTGATTGGAGATTTTTTCTTTTCTTCAGCAGCCTTTTTCTCATCTTCAGCTACTTTCTTATCCTCCTTGGCCTTGTCTTGGGCATCTTTTTTATCCTTAGAGGTTTTTATGACATCTTGGAGGCGTTTTTCGGCACGTTCTAGGTTTTGGATAGCACTGTTCACAACACCATCTGCTGCTGCAACGGAAGTTACCTTTGCCGACTTAATACTGCTGCGAGCATCTTGAATGGCACGATCGGCACTAGTTTTGGCAGACCAAGCGGCATCGCTATCGCTGTGATCGGTAGAGGCTTGTGCCGCTTTAGCGGCAAGGTCTTCGATCGTATTGATTTTACTATCCATTCCTTTGAGCTTAGTTACAAAGGAGGGGGTTGCTATACGATTAGCTTCTGCCATCATTTTGATGCTCTCGTCTTCGCTACCTGCATTTTCTGCTGCCTGCATTTTAGCTTCTGCCTTTTGCAAAACCTCATCAAATGCTGCACTAAAGTTGGGGTATTGAGCTTTGAGTTGCTCCAAGGTCTTTTTATTGGCTTTCCAACGGTTGCTTTCTCCTTCTGCGGTACGTTTACAAGCAGTACTGAATACTAATAAAACTGCCATTAAGGCAAATAGCAATGATTTTTTCATGATTTGTGTTAATTTTCAGAATTAGGGAATGTATGTTATTGTATATATTACCTTTAGTAGGTGAACTTTTTTTGAGTCTCGTTATCGAAACGATACTAAAAAACTTCACGGACTATTACATTATAGTACAAGAGGTTAAATCCATTACGAAGTTACAAAAAAAATTTTAAGTAAATATTAACTCATTGGGCTTTCTTTACAACAGAAATATTTTGTTTGAAACTTTTTGTGTGCACACTTGCAAAAAAAGTTTTTTGGAGTTATATTTTTATAACCATGCATAATGTTTAGAATGAAGAAGTATTATATCAACAAAGCCGCAAAAATTATAGGAAAAAGTCCAGACACTTTAAGACGTTGGGATAAATCTGGCCGGCTAAAAGCAATGCGAACACCTAAATCAAATTATCGAGTGTATACCGAAAAACAACTAGAATTATTTTCAAACCTTGAAAGTCGCCAACTTAGCGCAGCGCTTAATTTTGCAAAGCCATCGAGAGCTTATAAAGTCATAGAATTATTTGCAGGAGCTGGGGGTCTTTCCATTGGCTTAGAACAGGCTGGGTTGAAATGTGTTGCCCTTAATGAAGTCGATCACTGGGCTTGTCAGACCCTTCGTAAAAACAGACCACAATGGAATTTGTTGGAAGGCGATATAAAGAATTTCAACTTTAAGGATTACAGGGGTAAAGTAGATGTAGTAACTGGTGGCTTTCCTTGTCAAGCTTTTAGCTATGCGGGAAAAACACTAGGCTATCAGGATGCTCGGGGCACCTTATTTTATGAATTTGCAAGGGTAGTTGATGAAGTGCAGCCAGCTATTTGTATAGGGGAAAATGTAAGGGGACTCCTCAGTCATGACAAGGGAAAAACCTTAGAGGGCATGATCTCTATTTTGGATGAATTGGGCTATAAGGTGGTACAACCAACAGCAGTTTTAAAAGCTATTCATTATCAGGTTCCCCAAAAGAGAGAACGCCTATTTTTGGTTGGAGTACGTAAAGATATTGAGGTGGAGTATGAATATCCCTTGCCTTCTCAAAAAATATATACCCTCAAAGATGCACTTAAAAAAGGGGAGCTTTACGAAACGGATGTCCCAGATTCAGAAGGGATGCAATACGCGGGATACAAGCGATTGATTTTGGAATTGGTACCACCAGGAGGTTGTTGGAAAGATCTACCAGAAAAGGTCCAGAAAGAGTACATGGGTAAGAGCTTTCATTTGAAAGGTGGGCGAACGGGAATTGCTCGAAGAACCGCTTGGAATCAACCCTGCCCAACACTAACTTGCAGCCCAAGACAAAAACAAACCGAACGCTGCCACCCCGAAGAAACTCGCCCTTTTACCATTAGAGAGTATGCCCGTATTCAGACCTTTCCAGATGATTGGGAGTTTGTAGGATCAGTATCCAACCGCTACAAACAAATTGGAAATGCGGTGCCCGTAAATCTCGCTAAAGCTATGGGCTATTCGATTATCCAATTTTTAAACAAAATCCAAGAACCTACTCCTCCTTATCCTTAACCACCCCCTTGATCGTCAGCACCACATCGCCCGTCCCATTGTTACTTTTTATGGTCAAGGTATTTTCTTGTTTCCCAATTTTCCCCTTACTGTCAAAACGAGCTTGAATACTCCCCTCATCGCCTTTGGGGAAGGGTAAGAAGGGAATAGAGGCTGCCGTACAACCACAAGACCCAATAATATTATTGATCTCTAAGGGGCGATCCCCTAAATTCCTAAATTTAAATTCGTATTTTACAACATCCCCAGACTCAATTGTTCCAAAATCATAAACCAAGGTATCAAACTCCATCTGAGGGGGACTCAACTTAGGTTTTTCAGCTTTGGTTACAGGAGGAGTGGTATCTTTTGCCAAACTGTCTACAAGCGGCTTAGGCTCACTAGGAGGCGGCGCTGAGGGTAAGGGATCACTTTGGGAGGATACGGAGGGGCTTTCTGTTTTAGAAGCTTGATCCGCTTGGCAGGCTCCTAGACCAAACAGAGCTATAAAAAGGATCAATTGGATCTGTCGCATATTCTTGATATTGATTCAACATAAAGATACTAAGACTGTTTTAAGATTGAAAGATTTGAATTAAGTTTGTTCCTAGTCTCAAGACATTTGACAATGACAAACAATCATACAGCACATTTAAACTCCTGAAATCCTATGAAAATTGATAAAGACTATATAGAATCGCTGAGAGAAGATTACCAACAAGGCACACTTGATGAACTAGATGTCTCTGACAATCCCTTTCGCCAATTTGAAAAATGGTTTATGCAAGCCCTCAAAGCTGAAGTGCCCGAGCCAAATGCTATGACTTTAGCTACCGCCAACAACAAGGGGCTCCCCTCTGCTCGCATCGTACTGCTCAAAGGCTTTGACGAAAAAGGTTTTGTCTTTTACAGCAACTATGAAAGTCAGAAAGCCGCCGATATGGCCGAAAACAACCAAGTTGCGCTTGTTTTTTTCTGGCAGCCCCTCGCTCGACAAATTCGCATTGATGGCCTAGTAGAAAAGCTGCCCAAGGCAGCATCCCAAGCCTATTTTGACCAACGCCCACACCTGAGCAAGCTCGGGGCAATAGCCTCCAACCAAAGTCGAGTCATCTCTGATCGCGCTATCTTGGAGCAACGCTTTGAGGAGTTGAAAGCCGAACACCAGGGGCAGGAAACTATCGAAGTGCCCGACTATTGGGGGGGCTACCTCGTTAAACCCTATCGCTTCGAGTTTTGGCAAGGCCGTCCTAGTCGCCTACATGACCGCCTGCGTTATACTATTCAAAAAATTGAACCTCAAGAGTGGAAAATCGAGCGCCTTGCGCCTTAGCCGCTAGTTTACATAAAGTTAATATTAATGAGCTCTAAAGTTGACATGGATCATTTTTACCCTAAGTAGAAGTACTTAATTTTGTGTTAGTATGAATAATTTATAGCTAACCCCCTAGGGCATTGCATCCCTTTGTTTAGTTAGCCAGTACAACTCAACACAAAACAACTATGAATATCCTATTCAATGGTATAATAGGGTTCTTGCTCCTTTTATGCTTCCCTCAATTGCTATGGGCTCAGGTTAAAATTGGCGACGATCATCAGAATATTCAACCCTCCTCTCTTTTAGAACTAGAGAGCAACAACAAGGGCTTGCTCATTCCCCGAATGACTACGGCCGAACGAGATGCCATCTCACAAGCAGCAGATTTTAATGGTGCTATTTCTAATGGCTTACTCATTTTTAATACGGATATTAACAACTTCAATTATTGGAATAATAATACAGCAAGTTGGGAAAATTTTGGAGGGACTCAAACCCTCTCCATTGTAGGCAACACCCTTTCGATTAGTGGTGGAAACAGCATCACCCTCAACGATAATGATAATCAGGATTTGGAACTGAGTGGGAATAACCTCACCCTAACCAATGATGCTAGTCCAGTGGATTTAACTCCCTATTTAGATAATACAGATAATCAAGATCTATCCCTTATGGGGAATACTTTGAGTCTGACCAATGATGGCACTACGGTGGATTTAAGCCCCTATCTAGACAATACCGATGCGCAAACCTTAAACTTGGTGGGCAACACCCTATCCATTAGCAACGGAAACGCTATTACATTAACAAATTCCGACCATCAGGATTTAAGTTTGACTGGAAATACTCTTAG
>CAZOLU010000286.1:0-5577 GCA_964580485.1 uncultured Saprospiraceae bacterium
GAAAAGGGGGCCTTAGAGGCTGGGGTTTATGCTTTTGGTTATCGCCTACTCGATGCGTTTAATATGGTAGGGTACCTCTTTGCAGGCTTGCTCCTGCCAATGTATGCACGTATGTTGAAGCAGCAAGAGCATGTAGGAGAGTTGCTACAAACGGGGTATCAGTGGATGGCATTCCTAACTCTTTCCCTTAGCTGTTGCGTTTACTTTTATGCCGAACCTTTATCCCATTGGATGTTGGATGAGGTACAAACAGATATGCCTTTTGTGTTGCAAATACTAATTTGGACCACCAATGCAGTGGGAGTTATTTATATTTTTGGGAGTTTATTAACTGCAATGGGCAATCTTAGACAAATGAATCGAGTTTTTGCAATTGGCTTAGGCTTAAATCTACTCGCTAATGCGGTGCTCATTCCTTATTATGGGGCTTGGGGGGCTGCGATCGCTACGCTCACGACTCAAAGTTTTGTGGCTATTGCGGAGATTCTATTGGTGTACCGGCTCATTCCTAATATTCAAAGTACCTTTAGGTGGAAAAGCTTAGGTCAACTGTTGCTTTTTGTTTTGGGCGCATACCTTCTTTTTGGAACGGCATATCATTATTTGGCGTATTTTCTAGATTGGCGTTTAAACATCCTATTCGCAGGGATTGCAACCTTGGCTTGGGCAGAGGTCGTAGGCTTTCTAGAACTAAGGGGGATTTTTCAACTTTTGAAGTCTAAAGCCGTAAAATAATTGCTACATTTGTGAAATTTTAAAATAGCCTAAGAGCAGGTTTAAATTTTTAGGTACTTATAGTCAGTAGCTTAAGTTCCTAATCTTATGGTAAAAGATTGGAATTTAACAAGTAGATAGAAAATTAAACATGCTTTAAAAACTTATGTTTCACAACAACAACTAACCGGGTATTATAAAACCCCAGAAATTGTAGTTGATAATAATTTGATAAAAATGGATACATCTGAATTAAAAAAAGATAACCTACCAAAAGGAGGAGGGACTAAGGAGTTGGACCTAAGTTTTAACCTCTTAGATGTAGTTGCTGCCGTTTGGCGTTGGCGAAAATGGGTACTAGGTCTAACGATAATCATTGTTTTAGGAACAATTGTAGTATCACTAATGCTCCCCAACTACTACACGGCTTATACCACAATAGTGCCTGCTAATGAAGAGAAAGATCTTTTTGGAGAAAGTACCAAAAATAATAGTTTATATGGAGATGAAGATGCCATCGATCGAGCCATTATTTTTGCCAAGTCCTCTCCGCTCGTTGGTTTTATGATTGATAGTTTTAACCTAGCAGAGCGATACAAAATTAATGCAAGCAGCCCAAAAGGGCAGGATAAGGTAGCCAAACGATTCCGAAAGCTATATCATGTGAAAAAAAATGAGTACAGTGGTATTGAACTGAGTTTGGAAGATACTGACCCCGCTCAAGCCGCAGCAATGCTCGAGGCCTTGAAGAATCGCCTAGCTGAACTCTACAAAGGAGCTACTACAAAAAATAAGGGGCTGCTGCTCAAAACCTATGAACAGGCTCTAGTCGATAAACGTAAGGAGGTGCAACGTATGTCGGATAGCTTAATTCTTTTGCGTAAGCGATATAATATTTTTGATGTAGAAAAACAAGGAGAGCTCTTAGCGAGAATGGTGGTGAATGCAGAATCTGAACTGGCAGAAAGCCAAGCCAAATTGCAAGCTTTCCGAGAGAGTGGGGGAAGACGTGATTCGATCATTAACCTGACGGCAAAAGTACAAGGCTTGCGCCGAAAGCTGGAAATGCTACAAAACCAAAGTGATAGCAGCTCGAATCGAATTGGCCTAAGTCTTACAATGAGGGGCGTGAAAAGATATTGGCTTATGAGGATCAAATTGAAAGTCTGACGGAGGATATGGGCGAAATCCAAACCCAATACGCTCAATTTAAGGCGCAATCGCAATCTAAGGCTGAGGCTATTATTGTTTTAGAACCTGTGGAAATCCCCAAGGTCAAGTCTTACCCCAAACGCTCGATTTTGGTCATCGCGGCGGCTTTTATTTCACTAGTTTTTGGGGTGCTCATGGCCTTAGTACTAGAGCTAAACAACCGAATTAACTGGAAAAAGGTACTGAAGGAATCAACAAATGAATAAGTGGTGGGCTAGCATACGCAATTCAACGCCAGAGCAACAGATTTTTATGGGGCTAGGGCTGTCAGCTGCTTTGGCGGTATGGCTAGCCCTAGCCTTTCAAGAGCCGTTGCTCTTAGGCTTGCCTTTTGGTTTATTGCTGATGTATCAGACCTTGGTCAACTACAAAGCTATTTATGTATTGCTCTTTGCTACGATTCCACTTTCTGCAGAGATCTTTTTTAGCGATAGCCTGGCTACTGACTTGCCTTCAGAGCCCCTTATCATAGGCTTGATGCTGGTTTATCTTTTGCAAGTTTTTGCTCGTCCCGACCAGATTAGTGGTCGTTTTGGGTCACATCCGCTCAGCCTGCTCATTTTGGCACATCTACTCTGGATTGCTTTTACTACCATTCTGTCAGCTAATATTGGGGTTTCTATCAAATTTCTTTTAGCGAAGACCTGGTATGTCATCACCTTTTTTTTCTTAACAGGGCATATTATGCGTTCGGAAAAAAGCGTATGGTGGCTTTGGTGGTGGATTATTATCCCTCTTACTTTTGCAACTACCAAAGTCATTTTGCATCATGCCATTTTAGATTTTGGATTCAAAGAAATCAATGCTGCAACCCATCCATTTTTTAGAAACCATGTAAGTTATGCAGCTATTTTGGCTCTGATTTTGCCCCTACTTTGGTTCTTTTGGGGGCGGTTCAAACGCTGGTCTTTACGCTGGTGGGTCTTGGCGGCTTGTGTAGGAGTTTTGTCTTTTGGAATGCTGACGGCTTACACTCGTGCTGCTTATGTGGCTTTATTCCTTGCTTTTGGAGCTTATTTTGTCATTCGACTCAAATTGGTGCGCTGGGTCTTGGCAGGAGCTTCGGTATTGATGCTGCTGGCCTTTAGTTATTTGCTGAATGATAATCGATTTATGGAGTTTGCTCCTTCGGAGCGAACGATCTCTCATGAGGAGTTAGGGGATATTGTGGCGGCTACCTATACGATGGAGGATGTATCTACCTCAGAGCGTTATTATCGATGGATTGCTGGCTTCCGAATGTCTACGGAAAATCCAATCACGGGCTTTGGCCCTGGAAACTTTTACTTTTTTTACAAAGGCTATACCCTCAATCGATTTGCTACTTATGTAAGTGATAATCCAGAACGCTCAGGTATACACAACTATTTTTTGATGGTTTTAGTTGAACAGGGCTGGGTAGGGCTGATCTTATTTATCATTTTGGTATTCTATACCCTAATTTTAGGTGAACGGGTCTATCATCAGTCCAAGTCTATGGATCGAAAGGCTTTAGTAATGGGATTGATGCTGCTTTTAATTGTGATTGATGCTTTTTTACTAATGAATGATATGATCGAAACCGATAAAGTGGGGAGCTTTTTCTTCTTTAGTATGGCAATTTTAGTAAATTTGGATATTAAAAATAAAGCGGAGAAATTGGCTAGACAGCCAAAACGGCGTAAAATATGGCTTTGAAAAATTTTATACGATCTTTTAAGCTAACTTATGTGCTGAATAATTTACTCAATTATTCTAAACTCAAGTCCAATAAAGCCCTGTACCAACATTATGGTCTAAAAAAGCCAGTATGGGCAAGCCTATCCAGTAAAGATTTTGAACAGCTGCCCCAGACACCACTCCCTCGCTTCGATCGGCAAAGCCTAAAGGCGGTGGCTGTAGATGATGAGGAGTTTCAAAGTTTTGCTCCTGATATTAAAAATGCATTACTTGATTGGTCAGAAAATGGCTACGTCATTCTACCCAAGTTTTTTGAAGAACAGGCGGATGCGGTAAATCAGGAAATTGACCAATTGCTTAAAGATGGGACGATCCATTTCCGTTATGGCAATAAACTCATGTTTGCACTCAAGCATTCTCAACTCCTCCGCTCCATAGGGAAAGATCCCGAAATTCTAAAAATCCTTTCTTTTTTGATGGGGCGAGAAGCTCAAGTCTTTCAAAGTATCAACTTTATCGAAGGCTCAGAACAACGCGCCCATTCCGATATTGTACACATGACCACCTACCCACAGGGCTATCTTATCGCTATTTGGATTGCTTTGGAAGATATAGAAGAAGAACAGGGGGCACTATTTTACTACCCTGGAAGTCATAAACTACCCTATCTCCTCAAAGAGGATTTTGATCATGGGGGAACGGCTATACGTCTGGGTGCCAATGCCTACAAGGCTTATGAGGATCGGATCGAAGAACTGATTCAGACAGAAAATTTAGAGAAAAAAATATTTACTGCCCGAAAAGGAGATGTCCTGATTTGGCATGCTAATTTGATTCATGGAGGTAGTCCTGTTACCAAAGAAGGGGCTACTCGCAAAAGTATGGTCTTTCATTATTTTGCTAAAGGGGTGATTTGTTATCATGAAATTACAGAACGACCCGCAATTATCGAAAACTACTAAAACTCAACCAATATGTATCAGGAATTATCAAATAAGGAGAAAATTTTGGCGGTAGTGGGCTTAGGATATGTAGGTTTGCCTATTGCCTTGGCCTTTGCACGTAAAATCAAGGTGATTGGTTTTGACATTAACACCGAAAGAGTAGAACTGATGAAACAGGGGATTGACCCCTCCAAAGAGTTGGATGCAGCAGCTTTTGAGGGTTGTGATATCGAGTTTACAGCCAACTTGGAAGATCTTAAGACCGCTTCTTTTTATGTGGTGGCTGTTCCTACGCCAATCAACGAGCATAAAATCCCTAACCTTAATCCCTTGCTCGCTGCTTCTAAATCCGTAGGGCAGGTATTGCAAAAAGGGGACTATGTGGTTTTTGAATCTACGGTCTATCCTGGTTGTACCGAGGAGGACTGTGTACCTATTTTGGAACAAGAATCTGGCCTCAAGTTTAAAGAAGATTTTAAAGTAGGTTATTCTCCTGAACGCATCAATCCAGGAGATAAGGAGCGTACGATTGAAAAAATAGTGAAAGTCGTTTCGGGCTGTGATCCAGTATCGGCAGAAGAAATTGCCAAAACCTATGATATGATTATTGAAGCTGGGGTCTATCAGGCCTCATCTATCAAAGTTGCAGAAGCTGCCAAGGTTATTGAAAATACACAGCGTGATCTCAATATCGCCTTGATGAATGAGTTGTCCATCATTTTTGACAAAATGGATATCAATACCTTCGATGTACTCAAAGCTGCTGGAACCAAATGGAATTTCCTCAATTTTTACCCTGGTTTGGTCGGTGGACATTGTATTGGAGTAGATCCATATTATCTCACTTATAAGGCCCAAAAACTGGGCTACAACCCACAGGTGATCCTGAGTGGTCGCCGTATCAACGACAATATGTCGGAGCATGTGGCCAAGAAAACGGTGCAATTTTTGTTGCAAAAGGATAAGAATCCCAAGTCTTCAAAGGTCTTGGTAATGGGAATTACTTTTAAAGAAAATGTGGCGGATATTCGCAACTCTAAAGTGGCGG